>JANLWR010000212.1:0-6199 GCA_031364625.1 Deinococcales bacterium
CTTTGCTCGAGTTTTTGTTCTGCAAATTGTTTCATTAATGGGTGGCGCAATGGAATCAAACCCGAATGCAGCACACCGAGCACTGCGCCAATCTCGGCAGCGTACTCGAGTCCTCGGTTTGTTCTTGCCACCGAATTTTCGCGCACGCCAGGCATCAAACTGGCAATGTTCAAATCAACATAACTCAAGTGTACCGTTGTGCCAATGCCCGTGGCTCGAGTTAATTCTTTGACTTTTTGCACGCTGTGGATTGCGGGTAAAACCTCGAAGGCATCAAATGACAATTCGACAAATTGCAACTCGAGTTCGCTGGCAAGTTTGAACGCCTCGTCCAGATCGAGAATTTGTGCGTTGAGAGGTGTAAAACCGAGTCTCATGGTAATCCCTTACTGATTCGCCAAGGAACGTTTTTGGGCTTCCTCGAGCACCGTTTTGACATCCTCGCGTCCCTTTAAAGCCCGCTCCATCGCTTGCTCAAGGAACACTTTCCAAGCCGCATAACCTGGTACTCGAGGGCGCGAAACAGCCTCGTCAAATTGCTCGAATGCGGTTTTGCGGTACGGGTTTTCTTTGTACCAATCCTCGAGTGACTTGAGCACACTGCGTCGCACGGGAACGTAATAACTGGCTTTGGTCCAGGCGACGATACTCTCGGTTTTCATCAAGTATTTCCAGAATTCGTAAGCGCCAGTCTGTTCGTCGTTGCTCGAGTTTTTCATGACCACCAGTTGCGCCCCGCCAAATGGAACGATGGTGCGTGTGCCTTTGGGTAACGGGGCAGCGCCCAGTTCAAACGCGACGCTGTAGGGCAGAATGTCGGGCCAGTTGGCGATGCTGGCGATTGCCATATACGCTTTGGTGCGAACAAAATCGAGAATTGCAAATTGTGCCTCACCCAAGGATCGCGGTACGGCGTTACCCGATTTCACCAGGTCTTGCAAAAATTGTAATGCCTCAACAACCTCTTTGCTGGTAAAATTCGGTTTGCCGTCGCTGGTGACGACATTCCCACCCCTCGAGAGTACCATTTGTTCAAACTGCCAACTGTCGGCAATGGCAATAAAGCCTTTGCTGGTGCGGCTGGTTAAGGCTTTGGCGACGCTTGCAAATTCGGTCCAGGTGGTTGGTGGTTTTAAACCCTTGCTGCGAAATTGATTGGCGTTGTAAAACAAAACGGGTGTACTCGAGTTCCAGGGCAAGCCGAATCGTTTGCCGTCATAAAGCCCGTAATTCCAGAGCGCCGGAAAGAAATCCTTGGTAAATGCTGGGTCAAGGGTTTTGTCAAACTTTGATAGGTCTGCCAGCGTGTCTTTTTCGGCGAGGTTTGGGAACACGCCAATTTCGGCTTGGAACATGACAGGCGTATTTTTGGCGTTGATTGCCGCCACAATTTTGGTGTTCGCGGTTGGGTAATCGCCAACCAGGCTCGGCACAACCTCAAATTTGTCCTGAGATTTGTTGAATCCCTCCACCAGCGCATTCACAGCTTTTTCGCCGCCAGTCATCGAATGCCAGAAACTGATTTTGGTTTTGACATTTTGCGCCTGACTGGCGAACCAGACGCTCGAGAGTCCTGCCAGTGCCGCAACGGCGATCAATGATTTCTTCATGGGTTTCTCCTGACCTTATGGTGACAGTCTAGCGTTTATTGGAGTCTCGAGACTCCTTAACAAATCTTGAATCTTATTTCAGTCCACCTTCGATCACTCGAGTCACGCGGCGTTCAAACAGGGCGTACAAAATCAGAATTGGCAGGCTGGTGAGCATCGCGGCTGCACCCAACGCGCCCCAATTGTTCGGGTCTTTTTGCAATAGTTCTGTCAGGGCGACTTGTACGGTTGCCCAATTTTTATCGTTCAGGACAATCTTAGGGTATAAGACCAGATTCCAGTGCGCCGCAAAAGCCAGAACGCTCGCCGCCGTCATTTCAGGCTTAAGAAGCGGCGCAATGACTTTGGTTAAAATTTGCAAATTGGTTGCGCCGTCCAGTTTGGCGGCTTCGACATAAGCCCAGGGCAGTTTGACCACGCCGCCGTACAACAAAAACACTGTGAACGGACTCGCCAGAAACGGCAGCACCAAAGCCAGTGGGTTGTTGAGTAAATTTAAATCCTTCAACAAGCCGTACAACGGCACGAGCAGCAATTCGGCTGGCACACTGAGCAAAAACAAATAAAGCGGCAAAACATTTGTTCCCGCCCGAATCGCAAACGCCGCAGGCAGGGCAATCAAGACTTGCAACCCAGCCACAATACTCGAGAGCAGCAAACTGAGTAACAACGGGCGGATCAATTCTTTGAACGGAAGCTCGAGGTAGTTTTGAAAGGTGAAACCGACGGGAATGGTGACATCGGGTTTGAACAGGGCTTCTTTGGGAATGAACGAACTGTAGGCAAGCCAAATGATCGGCAGCAGCACGAACACCACCATTAGACCAACAACAATCCGACCAAACCAAGTGCCTTTTGGCGGCGCTCCAGCCTGCACTTTCTCTCGAGCTTCGGGCTTGAAGTTGGGAATCATAAATCACTCTTTAAAGCTCGAGCTTGAAACGCAGAGAATGTGAAGGCGAGCGCCAGAATCAAAACACTGAGGGCAGCGCCGTAACCAAGGTTTGGGGCGGTTCCAAAGGCGGTTTCGTAAATCAAGTAACCGACCACCCGAGTCGAACCGAAGGGTCCGCCTTGGGTCAATAGTAAAACTGCCGTGTAGCTCTGAATGGCGTATAAGCTTCCAACCACGGCTAAAAAAACGATGCTGGGACGGAGTAACGGTAGGACAATTCGCCAGCGCAGTTGATTTTCGGTTGCACCGTCCACCCTTGCCGCCTCGAAAACCTCGGTCGGAATGCTTTTTAATCCTGCGCTGACAATCAGCGTGCCGTAACCCACGTTTTGCCATATTGTGAACAGCACAATCAACGCCACGCCAGCCCAGCCTTTGTCATGCCAGGGCAGCCGCAAAAATCCGCCCGTCAACGTCGCCAGCATTCCGTAATCAGGTTCGTAAAGGGTATACCAACCAATGGCACTCGCGCCTATCGTCCACAAACTCGGCAGAAACAAAATGGCTTTCACCAACCGCTCCAAGCGCGTTCCCTCGAGTTCGATGGCGCACAGGGTTGCCAAGCCGACAAACAGTGGCAAGGTGCACAAGCCAAAAATCAATGTCAGCAGCAAACTGCGTCCAACGTTGGGGTCAGCCAGCATTCGGGCGTAATTGTGAAGCCCCGCAAAACCCTCAAAAACAATCGAGTATTTTTGAACCGAAATTTGAAAGACTTGAATCAGTGGATAGGCGATAAATAGCGTCAACGCCAACAACGACGGGATCACGCCCCACCAGGCGGGTGCGAGGCGAAAACGTGGTTCTTTGGTTTTTTTAGAATTTGAGATCACAAATGAACATCACACGGTGCGTTTGGTAGCAAGATAATGGATTCTCGAGACATCCTTAAAGCAGGAATCGAATTCCTGTGAAGGCATTGAACACGCCCACCGTGTTCCAGGTAAAACCCGCCTCGAGGGAGAACGCGTCGAAGTAATAGCGCAGTCCCAGGTTGATGTCAAAGCTGTAGACAAACGCGTTGGCAATGGGTCGCACGTAATTTCCAAGGCTGATTAAACTTAAACTGAAGGTGGCATGGAAAGGCTCGAGGTTAAGGTCTGCCATTGGTCCGAGCGCAAAATGAAAACCAAAACCACCAGGTTGAATTTTAAAACTGATGTCCGCCCAAACGCCGACCGCTATCGGTAAGTCGCTGCCGAGTGAATTAAAAATCACCACGTTGATGCCCGTGCCAAAACCAAAGGACACACCGTTGCGGCTGGTGTCGCTCGAGGATTGCGAGCCGATGGTAATTTTGGGCGTGATGGCAATGTCGAGCGGAAAACCGCCCAGGTCAAGTGGGGTCTCAAAACCCAGGGTGACGCCAACAACGCTTGGGTCAAGAAATTGATAGCCAAAAGTCACCGAGATGGCGCTTTCGGTGGCGATGGCAACGGGGGCAGTTTGGGCTTGTGCGGTATTTACAGCCAAAAACCCCAGAAGAGATACGAGGATGCTCAAAACTCGAGTGAAGCGGATTGATTTCATTGGTTCTCCTTGAAAACTAATTTCAGTATACGGCTCGAGTTGTATAGAAAGTATCAAGAGCCAGTCCTAAGAATCAAATGAGCCGCTCTCACGCGTTTGAGATGTTTTCCACTTAAATTTTTCTAAAATCGACGCATTAAAATCTTTTGGAGGATTCAAGTGAAACGATTGCTTTGGATTGCCGGTTTGTTGGCGTTGATGGCTTGCAATGATGCGACCAAACCACCCATTTCTAATAACGAATCTGGTGTTCTTGGAACGCTCGAGTTTCAATTGGATTCGGGTGGAACGTCCAGTGCAACTTTAAAACCTCGAGATACGCTTCCCGATACGGCGGTGACGTTCACATCAACGGCTTTCAGCGTGACGGACGCCAGTGGAATTCGGTTTTTTAACGCGACTTTTAGCGTCAAGAACAACACGGCAAGCAATTTCAAAAACTTGTCCCTGGTGATGTACAACCAAAGTGCTCAGAATCTTGTAGGCAGCGCCATCAAAGAATTGCAAACTTTTTCTGGCGCGGCGATCAGCGACGCCGCTACGGTCAACCACATCAAACCGACCCATGCCATGAACACTGCTACAACCATTGACGTTGCCCGAGCCGATTTTCAAGCTTTTGATTCCGCTCAGGTCGCGCAAATACAAACCGACGCTCGAGCGCTAGGGGTTATGACCAACACCGATCAAGTCCTCGAGTACGGTTTTGTTGCACGTAACGGCGACGCCAGGGGGATTGCCGCTGGCGCAGCAGGCAGCATCACTTTGGCGTTTCGAGTTCCGAAAACTGGGGTCGCCAGCGAACCGTACCGTTTTAAAGTGACCGCCGTGATTTTTGACGCGCCAACCACGGTCGTCACGCGCTCTCGAGAGGAAAGTGCCAGCAGTGCCGCCGCTCGAGCGAGCAGCATCACAGACCGATCAAATCCAACCGAAGTGGTTCTGATTGGCAGCGACAGCCAAACCTCGAGTTGCCCCAATTGCAATGTGACCCGTCGTGGCAACTCGCAAATCTCGAGCTTGAATCAAAACTTGCTCGATGACCCCAATACCTTGGGCTTTAGTGTCGAAACTGTCAAAACGGGCTTGGGTGTGCCTTGGAGTCTCAATTTTGCGCCCGACGGTACATTATATTTTACCGAACGTGCCGGAAACGGCGGCAAAGTTGCCATCAAAAAATTAAATCCAAGTACGGGCATCGTCAGCGATATTATCGATTCTGGTAGCTCGAGCGTCCGTGCCGACGGTGAGGGCGGTGTGCTCGGCATGGAACTCGATCCAAGTTTTAACACCAACAACAATGTTTACATCTGCTATTCTTACTTTTTGAACAACCTCGTCAGCGACAACAACCGCCGCAACCGAGTCTCGAGGTTCACGGTTTCGGGCGCGAATTTAACGGGCGAAACGGTGTTGTTTGACGACATGCTCGGTTGGTCGAATCACAATGGTTGTCGTGTGGCAAATGGTGCGGACGGCAAATTGTACTTCAGCATCGGCGATGCCGCCGATTATGCACCGGGTCCGATCAAAGCCCAAGACCCCAGCACTTTGGCTGGCAAGATTTTTCGCATCAATCATGACGGCACGGTTTCAAACGACAATCCTTATTACAACACTTTAAGCGGTTCGGCTCGAGCTTTGTGGACGTTCGGACACCGCAACCCTCAAGGGCTGGCATTCCAACCTGGCACGGACGCGCTTTGGTCCACTGAACACGGGCAGAACACCAGGGACGAACTGAATTTGATTTTAAAGGGCAAAAATTACGGCTGGCCCAGTTGCGTTGGCACGCAAAGCCTGAACTCGCCGTTAAACGTGCCTCAAGATGGAACGACTTACAATTGCGCTGCCACCGCGAATTTGACCGCCAGCAATTACCAGATCACCAGCAAAGAATACGAATCGAGTTTTACCCTGGCGACCAGTGACATTGCCTTTGTGACCTCGCCACTGTTCCCAGAATGGAACGGCAACCTTTTAATGAACACAAAAAATGCCAAAAAATTGAACCCCATTACCCTGAACGGGACGTGCGTCGCTGGCTAGCAAGTAAAAAGAAATACGGTTTTCGGAGGACGGCGCGAGGTGCCGGTTTCACCGG
>JANLWR010000285.1:0-5627 GCA_031364625.1 Deinococcales bacterium
CCCAAATCGGCGGGTTGTTTCGCGCCCGTCATGACCGCCACCGTGTCCGACATGCTGACTTTCTTGGGGTCAATCACACCAGCCCGCCGATTTGGGTGATGGTCTGTTGATTGCTTGACGTAAAATATGCCCATGCGCAAACCTCGAGCGACCACAGTGTTGCTCGAGGTTTTTGTTTTAGGATGATGTATGGAAATCATTTCTGGGGTGCATGTTTTAAAAAATTCTTTTGTCAATTTGTACTTGATTCTCGAGCCTGAAGGTATGACCCTGATTGACACAGGAATGCCCAAAGGTGGCGCAAAATTGGTGCTCGAGACGCTGCAAAACCTAGGGCGCAAACCGAGCGATTTAAAACGAATTTTGATTACCCATGCCGACCCCGACCACACGGGCAGCGTGCAGGCGCTCAAGGCTGCAACGGGTGCAAGCGTATTCGCCAGCCGTCATGACGGCGAGAAAATGGCGTTGGGTTTGCCTGGTCGTCCTGGCAAGGGCTTTGCGGGCGTCATGACCAAATACCTGATGCCTGCCGCCGCGTCGCAATCCGCCGATGTGTTTCTCGAGGATGGGCAAGAACTGCCCGTGCTGGGAGGTTTGAAAGCGATTTTTACGCCCGGTCACACGCCAGGACATGTCTCGTTTTTTAGCTCGAGCCGTAAAATTTTGTTCGCTGGGGATTCGCTGAACACGATGGGCGGAAAACTCCACTTTAGCGATGGTCCTTTTACCGATAATTTTGCGCAGGGGCAACATTCGGTGCGGATTGAAGCGGCATTGAGTGCAGAAATTGTTTGTTGTGGGCATGGTGCGCCGATGAAGGGAAGCTTGAAATTCCCGTTTTGAGAACGTCTTTCAGACTTGCGTCTTGAGAACTGAAAGTTAAACGGTGCAAACTGATTTCATGCAAAAACAAGAATTGATTTTGACCAATCCCGAAGCCGCTCGAGCCTTGCGCGACAATGAACTTCTGGGCGAATTCCTTGAGCCAAGTTCGCCCAGTGATGTTGCCAAGAAAACGGGGCAGGCAGCAAACGTGGTGCATCATCATGCGAAACGTTTTCTCGAGTTGGGATTGTTGTTTGAAGCCAAGCGCGAGACGAGACGCGTGTTTTATCAGTTGACCGCACGGTGTTTTAAGTATGACCATAATTTGCTTGGCGAAGCGTCAGAAGATATGGAGTTAACAGAATTAAAAACGGCGTTTGTTCGGGCGTATCAGCGTTCGAGTTCTCTTGAAGGGCGTGAAATTGACTACAGCAGCCACTTATTCGCAGATCGCTCAGAATTCCCAAACCAGCATCAAGCCATGCTGATTCACAAAGCCGAAAACCCTGCTCGTACCGAAAAACTCGAGGCTCACCCCGCGCATTATGGTTTTCGGACGTTTCACCTCAGTGCCAAAAAATATCAGGAACTCGTCAAGAAAGTCACCATGCTGATTGTCGAATGCGATGACGAACCAAGCTCGAACGACGGACTTTGCACCATCGCACTTTTGGCATTTGACGGTGCAATTCGGGAAGGTGGTACGGGTTCGGCTGCATTGAACAGTTTCATTCAGATTTAAGAATCTCGAGTTTGATTCGTGCCCTCGAGAATTGTGCTCAACATTTTAGTTGGCGTTTAAAACCTTGCAAAACACAACTTTATCATCACCCACATCGTAAAAATCTCGGATGCGTGCCTCTTCCAAATAGCCAGATTTGATGTAAAACATCCGTGTGCGTTCAAAAAATGGTACGCCCGATGTCTCGATCAAAAGCAAGCGTTGACCACTCGTTTGCAATTCGTTTTCGACATGTTGTAACAGCAATGTTCCGCGCCCCTGCCCTTGTGAATCTTGCCGCACGGCAATCATGGTCAAATCCCAGGTTCGGTTTGCCGCCACTGTGGGCGCATAATAAGCGACTCCAAGGGCTTCGTTTTCTTGGTCAATGATGCAGGCATGACCGTTGTTATTGTTGCCGCCGAAATAATCTTCCAACATTTTTTCTACCAGCTCGGTTTCGTTTTCTAAAAACAATCCCGATGTGACTGCCAACGAGAGTACGGCGGCTGAATCCGCCTGGGTAATCAATCGAATCATGAAATGCTCCTGTGGTCTCTGTTTGACAATTGATGAAGCTCGAATTTTAACGTCGCACTGGGTCTAAATCCAGCAACCGAACGAGCGTGTATTTCAAACTCGAGCCATCCGCTGGTGGATTCTCGAGTTTGGTGACGTTGACCAAGAGCTTGTAACTGTAATCGGGTTTAAAAGTAAAGCCTTCTATCGCACCGAAAAAATTGCCCCAATTTTGCCCTGGTTCACGGACTTGCATACACTGGGTTTTGACCACGCCAACGCAATCGGCAAGGTTCGGCGCAACCTCGAGAATCTTTTGGTTAACGCTTGGCATGACCGGTTTTGTCCAGTGTTGCATGACCAGCTCGAGAAGGCGCAAACGGCGTTGTTTTGTGCGGGCGTTGGTTTCGATGGCAACCTGAATTTGATAGCTGTAACCCGCCTCGAAATTCAATCCTTCAATTTGGCTTTCGGTAAATTTACCCCAACCAGTGCCGTCACTCAAATCCTCGAGCAGCAGGCATTGTTTTTGCGGGTCGTCAAAGCAGGTGGTCATTTGTGGGGACACATTCAGAATTTTACGACTCGATTCGACAAAAGCATTCGGGGTTTCTCGAGCGAACACAAAACTGAGACGCGCATTTTTTCCGGTTAAACTTAGGGTTTTGCCATCTTTTGAAGGCTTAAAATTTTGGACTTTCCCGAGCGAAGCGATAAAATTTTGCTCGAGTTTCATGATGCTCGTTTCGCACGCCATTCTGGTGCTACTAAGCTTCGAGAAACTCAGTTTTGAACCCATTAATTTATACGACCCAAAAATTCTGTTGCAACCCGCGAATGCGGTGATACTCGAGTCTGTGAAGGCAAGCGTGGGTTTAATGGTGTTTGGCGTGACCTGATTCCATTCCGTCCAGGCGAGGCGATTGTTGCTTTGCGCTTGAATGGTGAGGGTCAAAAAGAACATGCCTAGAAGACAACTCGAGAATCGTTTGAAGTTCATGGTCTCAGTTTCTCATAAGTGCATGAAGAAGGTTTCGACTTGGGTTAAGAACACGTTTATTCATGAAGTTCATCTAGGAAGCTCGAGTTTGCGACACTAGCGACTGAGCAAGGAAATCATTCCCAGCATCAGCACAACACCAGCCATGCTTGCCATTGATCCTGTCCACTGGTTTTTCCAGATCAACACAATCCCCAAAAGCGTCAATCCAATCACTGCAAGGCGCACAATACCAATTAGAATATTGTTTGCGCTAAAAGCATAGGCACTCGAGTACAACACCAGCAAACCCACAAGGAACGCTATCAAACTGACGATGATTTTGAGTGCGATCATTATAGCCTCAGACTATCACGTGCCCCGAGCTGGATGGCTCGAATTTGAAAATTAAAAAATCTGGGAGTGCAAGTTGCACACCCAGAAAAAATTGAGGCTCGAGTTTTACTCTGCGGCTGCTGGGGCGTGCCTAGCGCCCGCGCGAAGTTGAAGCTCTGGGATGAAGGCGGTAATAAGTAGCGCAAGTAGGGCGATCAGGATACCAAGTTTGTAGACGGTGGTAATACCAGCCGTGAACGATTCTTTGATGGCGTCGCCAGTGCTGTCCACGGCAGAAAAAGCAGTGGTTGTGGCTTGTTGAATTGCAGGTGCTTGATTGGTTTTTATACCAGCCAAAATCTTAACTCGAGTGCCAGGGTCTGCAATTGCAGCCGCAGGAATGCTCGAGAGTTGAGCCTTGAGCGGTGCTGGCAATTGCGGGTTTGCTAACAATGCTTTAAAAGCTTCTGGCTTCCCAGAGTTAATTGCGCCAGCAATTGCTTGATACTGTGTCTCGAAGCCTGCTTTTATGTTTTTTTCAATGCCAGCTTTGATTTTGGTCGCGTCAAAACCGTTGCTCGAGCTGCCCTCGCCCGAAAATCCTCCGCCACCACTGAGGTTAAATTGGCTTTGCATGGCTGGGGGCAAGCTTGCCTTAATGGTGTCCATGCGCGGGGTCAAATCGTTGGCGACCACGTTGGCAAAGACCGAACCGAGAATTGCCACGCCAATCGTGCTGCCCATTTGCCTGAAGAAGGTGGCGCTGGCGGTGGCGACCCCAATTTTTTGGGGTTGTACCGCGTTTTGAATCGCCAGCGTAAACAATGGAATGCTCGGTCCAAGTCCCAAACCCATGACGACCATTTTGGCGACGACTTCCCAGAAGGTGCTATGCGAGGTCAGGGTAAATCCGGTCAGCACAAAACTAAGCACCATGATGACCAAACCGATCAGCATCAGTGGTTTGTAACGCCCGAACCTCGAGACGAGTTGACCGCTGAGCACGTTGCCGATGACCAAACCGAAGACCAGTGGAATACCGGCAAAGCCGCTGCTGGTGGCACTGACGCCGACCACGCGCTGCATGAACAAGGGCAAGAACACGAACGCACCAAGAAAGCCCATGCCGATGACAAAGGCGGCAAGGTTGCCGATGGCGAAGGTTGGAATTTTAAACAGTGAAAGATCGAGCAGTGGGTCGTGTGCGGCGCGTTCGGTAAAGATAAAAGCGATTAAACCGACAACTGACAGGGCAAACAAACCAAGAATTTCTGTTGAACCCCACAAGAAACCCAGTTGTCCAGGGGACACGCTGGTTTTGCCCAAGCTTAATGCCAGCAGCAACGGAATCACGGCAACAATCAGGGTGACAGCGCCCAAGTAATCGATTTTGGGTTTTAAAACTGCCAGGTTTAAGTTTGGCATTTTGCTGACAATAAATGCCAGTGCCAGACCACCAACAGGAATGTTGACGTAAAAAATCCAATGCCAAGAAATGTTATCGGTTAAAAAACCGCCCACGAGCGGACCAACCACGCTCGAGAGACCGAAGACCGCGCCGAACAAACCGCTGTACTTGCCGCGGTCCTGGGCGGGAATAATATCGGCAATGATTGCCAGGGCGCTGGTAAAGAGCGATGCCGAACCCAAGCCTTGAATGGCACGGGCGATAATCAAGAATTCGGCGTTGGTTGAAAGTCCACACAGGACTGAACCAATCAAGAAAATGCTGATGCCGATCAGTAAAATCGGTTTGCGTCCGTACAAGTCTGAAAGTTTGCCCCAAATCGGCACAAAAACGGTGCTGGCGACCAAGTACGCGGTGGTAATCCAGGAATAGAGCGAGTTGTCAATGTTCAGGACTTTTTGAATGGTCGGTGCGGCGGTGGCGACAATGGTTTGGTCGAGGGCTGCCAGCAACACGCCCAAAAAAGCACCAATCAGCGTGAAATTGATTTGCTGTTGGGTCAGTTTGGGGACGCTTGGGGCGCTGTACGCCATGCCTGGTGGTGCGCCTTCGGGTCGGGATGAGGGTGATGCCATGTTGGTGCTCCTTTCGTGCCGAAATAAAATCGGCGATAGCGGGCGGATGCAGGATGCTTGAAAAGCGTGCGGCTATTCGTGTGAACAAAGCATGAAGTTTTAAACCTCGAGCTTTGGGGTGTTTAAGGTGTTTCGCGGGTTTTTGATATGGTTGCTGCCAAGTGCATCATGGTGTCAATGAAGCTGTTGACTTGCTCTGCT
>JANLWR010000300.1:0-1627 GCA_031364625.1 Deinococcales bacterium
GTATGCGCCGCACGCAATTGCGGCACGTCTGATTCCTCGAGCAAGGCTTTGGCTTTGCGGTACAAGGGCAAAGCCAACTGCGGTTTTAAAAGTCTTGCCAATGCCAAACTCAATCGCGCCTCGAGCATCGGGCGTTCTGCAAGGTATTTCAAGACGGTTTCACGACCAAAAACCTCACCGTTCAAATCGATCAAACCTGCGGACAGCAATGTGCTGATGGCTTGTGCCATAACCACACTGTCCAACCCAAGCGCCTGTCGAACGAGGCTTAAATCTGGGGATTCCAGCAGCGCCAAGCCCTGATGCACCTGCTGCGCGGCTTCGTGCAAACCCAGCATTCGTACACCGAGCGCCGTCTCGAGCGGTTCATCACGCAGCCAGGCTCCGACCAAGCTGGGAACGCCTCCCGTCGCCTCGAACGCCCCAGGGAAACCCTCGAGTTCGGTGGCGGTCAAAGACTCCAGTTCGAGTATTCGGTCGGGCATAAACGGTGGTTCTGAGGTGCTGGTGACAATCACTTTGATACCAGGTCGCAAGTTTCGCAGCCTCAACAACACCTGTTGACTTTCAGTATCCATCTGATCCCAATCGTCCAGCAAGAGGTTTTCTTGCTGGTTGACCAATTGCTGCAACAGACTTTCTGATCCATCGTTTAACGAATCCAGCATCGGTTCAAGTGTCGCGTATGGCAGACCAGAACGGGCGGGTAAATACAACCAATCACCCTGTTGCAAAACCTTTTGCATCAAAATGGTTTTTCCCATGCCATTTCCGCCCTGCACCCAAGCCCACTGTCCCAACTCGAGCGAAAGCAGGTTTTGCAATTCTCGGCTTCGTCCGACCAATCCTTGCCGCAAACGACCACGGGCTGATTGCACGGATTCTGAAAGACGGATGCCCAACCCTCGAGCCTCGCGTAACAAGTGCTCTGCTGCCGGATGTTCTCCCGCCAGCAGCAATCGGTACAATCTGGGAAACTCTTCGGGTTCGAGCGGGGGTGCGCCCAGCACTTGACGAGCCTGTTCCGCAATGCGTGCCGCCTCGAGAAAGTTGCCAGCACTGGCTTGCTTTTCCGCCAATACTAGGTGTGCTTGACGAACCTCATGGGCGATGTTTTCTCGTTCTGTGCGAATCCAGTCATCTATCTCGCTACCGATGTCATCGGTGGGTATGCTCCTAACGAAAGGTCCAACATATGCGTCAATCCCACGCTGCCACTGACCAGATCGTAGGGCGGTTTTAATTTCCACCACATCACATTCAATATTTGTCCAGACCAAATCCGAATCCGCTTCCAGTGCATTGATGCGCCGAAGTTTGACCAACGCGACCGCTAAACTGTTCATCGGGTTGGTTGAATCTGACCAGAATAAATTCGCTAAGAAACGACGGGATTTGCTGCCCTCAAGTGCCAGGTAAGCCAATAAGATAAGGAGTTTGTCTCGACTAAATTCCAGATTCTCGATCTGTAACTTCCCCAGGGTGATGAGTTTCACAATTGACACTTTAGCGGATTACGGCGATTGGATTGCATCGTTCATGGGTCGTTCATGCCCTAAATATTGCAATTGTTCAACCTAGTTTTCGTTTGAGTATTGAATGCACAGTTCCAACTCGAGCCGACCCG
>JANLWR010000224.1:0-3864 GCA_031364625.1 Deinococcales bacterium
GCTTTGGGCGGTCAGCGTCTTGCGGTCTTTAAGCACGGTCACGTATCAAAGCCTGATCCCTTACGTTTTTGACTCGAGCAATTTAAAGCACCATATCGGTTGGACACTGTTTACGTTTTCAATCGCCAGCGCCCTTGGTGGCATCGTTGGCGGTTTAATCTCAGACCGTGTGGGTCGCACCAAAGTCTTACGCTCGAGCGTGCTGGGTTTGATTCCGTTGTTTATTTTACTGGTGTTGTCCAATCCCGATCAATTCTGGTTTTACCCACTGGCATTTTTGGTCGGTGCTTTGGCGAACGCCACCATTCCCGTGGCAGTCGTTGCCGCCCAAGAATTTGCGCCCGAACATTCCGGCACGACCAGCGCCCTGATGATGGGCTTCTCGTGGGGAACGGCTGGCGTGTTGTACCTGGCATTCGCCGCCCTGGCAAACGCAACAAGTCCGAGCCTTGCCATGATCGCCAGCATCGTATTGCTGATTCCAGGGTTTTTCTTGACCCTCAAAATTCCTGAACCCCCTCGTGCCATCATCAAATGAGGCTCGAGAAACCGTTCAAAATTCTGGCAATATCGGGTAGTTTGCGCAGCGCGTCATCAAACACCGCCATTCTAAAAGCCACGCAACAACTTGCTCCCGCAAATCTCGAGGTCGTGTTGTTTGAAGGCATCGCGGAACTTCCGCATTTCAATCCCGATCTCGAGTCAGAACATCCTCCAAAAGTTATTGAGTTTCAACAACTTCTAAAAACCTCGAGCGCGGTCATCATCTCGAGTCCAGAGTATGCGCACGGCGTGCCAGGGAGCCTCAAGAATGCTTTGGATTGGGTGGTTGGCTCTGGGACTGGTTGGCAAACCGACAGCCTTGTTCGGCGTTACAGCTCGAGGTGCGTTCGCGCAAGCGAGTTTACGCGAAACCTTGACGGTCATGATGGCAAACTTGATTGAAGGCGCGTGCACCCAAATTCCGCTTCCAAGTCGGAATTCGACAGCCAGCGAAATTATGAATCATGCTGAATGCTCGAGCATCATCAAAACGGCACTCGAGGCATTGGTTGCACAAATTGAACAACACTCGAGTTAAGTTTTTGCAATCACCACAAAATGCTTGCTGCTTGCAGCCAACCTTGCGCCTTCAAAATCACCAGAAATCTCGAGTCGAAAATCTTTAAGCCAGCGTTGCAATTCAAAACGCGTGAAGTAACGTTGCGTGAGTTCAATGACGTTTCTCGAGAGGCTGTTTTCTGGCGAGATGGTATCGACATGGTATGTGGTGGTCACGATCTGAGCCACTTTGTCAATGCGTTGCAACAAAAAAACGTCTGTTCGTGTACCGTCAGGCTCGAGGAACGACTCCCCCTCATGGCGAAGTACCCCTTCCAAACCAAAATTTGGCACGTACACGTCAAACGCAAACACCCCTCCAAGCTCGAGGTGTGCTTTGATGCAACCCAAAGCCTTGTCTTGGTCTGAAAGAGTGTACAGGTGCATCAGGGCGTTGAACGGCGCAATCACAAGCGGGAATTTTTTCGCCAAATCAAAATCTCGAGCATCACCGAGCACAAAATTGACGTTCACGCCATCCGAAGCTGCATGTTCACGTCCCAACTCGAGCATCTTTGGGCTGAGTTCCAAACCTGTGACTTCAAAACCGAGCCTTGCCAGTGGAAGGCTGACCCGCCCCGAACCCGCCCCAAGCTCGAGAATCCGACCCGCGTTTAAACGTTCGGCGAGACGGCTGTAAAACGCGATGTCATCGCGGTAATTGGCGTACTGAAGTTGGTACAGTGCCGCCAGCGAATCATAATTCATTGATTTGCGAGCACCAGTTGATTGAGTCGCTCGAGCACCCGATGCGCCAGTTTTTCGGCGGTGCCAGCTTTGGGCATGGTGGCTAAAAGCCTTTCACGAATCCTGGCGAGTGTTTCGGGGTTTTGCAACAAAGCAATCGCTCGAGAAGAAATGTCGTCAATCGTCACCAAACCGCGCAACTCGAGTTGGATGGCTTCATTAGCAAAACGGTTTGGCAGTGAAATATATTGTGTACGGTCCAAAAACGCGTTGACTGCCGCACGTTTGATAAATTTTCCAAGCCCTGGAATCATGCCCAAAAATTGCAATGGTCCTTCGATTGGGATGAGTTCAAGTTTTTGAAGCGGCAACGCCACAATGCTCGGCACGAGGGCAATGCCAAGCTCGAGGGTGTTCGTGCCAGGAATGGTCAGCGCCAGATCGGCTGTTTTCATCAGTTGATAACGCAAGGACTCATCAACAATCCTAATTTTAACGCCTTTGGGTGTTAATAAAAACTGCCCTTCGGGTTGGGTTTTCACCCCGCCAAACTCGAGCATCTCCGTTGCTGCATAAGCACGTTTGAGGGTGGTTTGGTCGAGCATGTTTGACCGAATCCAATGAAAGCGCACGTCTGGCAAGACTGCCGCAATTTTTTCGGCGCTGGCGGCAAACAAGGGCAGCATGTGCAGGGCTTCAAAACTTCTCGAGCCAGCCAACAGCAGCACATCCAAACCAGGTTCTTTCTCAGTGCTACTTTCAAACTCGAGCGCGTCAGCGGTCAAATTACCAATCACCTCGAGCTTGTCCTTGGGCGCAGCGGAGCGTTTGTAGGTGCGCTCGTCGTGAACGAACAATTGCTCGAGTTTATTATTCCAGTACGGCTCGAAAGAATAACGCCAGACTGGATAGTTTAAGCGCCCTGCAATCCGAATCGCGTGCATGGCATCGCCGCCGAGTTGCAACACCAAACCCGCTTTTGCCCCAGAATAAACCTGGGGTTGCGCACCGCCGACCGCAAACTTTAAATATTGTGCCACAGTTGTGATTCCGTCAAAAAGCCGTGAATCTCGAGCGACCTGTTCTTCTTTACCAGATGCGAACGGACACGGCAACAAACTGAGCACCACCCGCAAATCGGGTTGAAGATGACGCAGCGCCCGAGCCAGTGGCAGCGCCCAAGTATACAACTCGCCAGGACCGTTGACGCACAAGACCAATTCGGGCAGCACGGCAACTCGAGCCTGTAAAGTGATTTTTTCGGCAAGGTCTTGCATCAGGTGCCCTTGTTGGGTTTGGAGGCAAAATTCGAGAGTCCGCGAATGCTGGGCAAATTGACGAACTCGAGAAAATGCGCCACATGCTTAAATTCTTTTGCCAAATCATGAAAAGGCTCGAGCGAAGCCCCAGCGCGTTTGGCGCGGAACAACTCGCCTAAAATCTTGCGTTCTTCGCCTTTGATGCCGCGCCGATCAAGCCCGACCTTGTTGAGCATAAAATGTTCAACCGGATGACCGTCGGCAAGGCTGTACGGCAGGACATCTCGGGTCACTTTAGAATTCATGCCGACCATGGCATAACTGCCAATTCGACAAAATTGATGTACGCCAACCATCGCGCCAAAAGTCACGTAGTTTTCGATCACCACGTGCCCCGCAATCTGTGCCGAGTTTGGAATAATGTTGTAATCGCCCAGAATGCAATTGTGGGTGATATGAACATAAGCCGTAATAAAATTGTGCGAACCAATTCTCGTGACTTCGCCCTCGCCCGTGGCGCGGTGCAAGGTCGAAAATTCCCGAATCGTGTTGTGATCCCCAACCTCGAGATACGAGGTTTCGCCTTTAAACTTTAAATCCATTGGTTCGCCGCCAATCATGGCATACGAACCAATGGTGTTATGCCGCCCCAAATTGGTGTAACGCAAGACCTGCGCACCCACCGCCAGTTTTGTTCCGGTGCCAATGCGAACGTCAGATTCGATCACACAAAACGCGCCAACTTGCACACCAGGCTCGAGAATCGCATCAGGGGCGATAATCGCGGTCGGATGAATAATTGTTTTGAGGTTTGACG
>JANLWR010000354.1:0-14566 GCA_031364625.1 Deinococcales bacterium
CACGCGCACCACAGGATTTTCTGGGTCAAGCCAGGGGCGACTGACCACACTGCGACCACAACGCACCGCGCCAACCTGTTTGCCGTTTGGCAGAACAATCCAACCACCCAGGTACTCGAGACCGCCCAGCATTTTCTTGGCGCGGTACAAACCAGCCTGTCCCTGCGTTGAGACCATTGCGGCTTTGAAAGTTTGGGCTTGACCCAAGGGCAGGGTCAGCTTGCCTGTAATCTGCCTCGAGCCAACCTGCAACTCGAGTTTGGCGTGCCGTGCTGACACGAGTTGGAGTGTGCCATCAGTGTTCACTTCGCCCTGAAACCATTCGGCGAGGCTGTCGCCGTCGCAGCAATATGCCAAAGCTCGCCGACCGCGCAAAGTAAGCGCCAAGGCTGTCTTGCCTTTGCCCAGTTGGGTCACGAACGTGCCGTGGGTGCTGGTTTCGGCTTGTGGACGTTGGAACAACTGGGTCAAGGCTCGAAGCGGAGCGAACACGGGTGGCAGGGTCTGGACTTGAAGCATCTTGGTTCTCCTTAAACTGAATCTCGAGCGGGCTTTTGAACTTGCGGGTTGCAAATCCTGATGACCAGAGTTTGCCAAAAGCCCCGTTATGAGGGCGTTACGCGCAGCCAGACAGGGCGTTTTACTCGCTCCAGAGCGCCATGGTGCTCGAGCCTCGGATTGGTATTGGGCTAAGTTGAGGCTCGAGTTGGCTTGTAGGCAGCGCCGAGATGACTTGCGCTTTGCGCCCAGGGTTGGTCAGTGAAATCATCTGTCGCCCGTTGATCGGCAGCAACAACCAGTCGAGCAGCACCTGCAAACCTTGGCGTTTGCTGGGCATGTACCAGATAAAAAAGCCCAGGCGCATGATCCAAGCCAAGCCTCCAGTAAATTGAATGCCGTGCAGTTCGGCAATGCCGCGTCCCATGCCGAGGCTGGCGGCTTGACCCATTCCCTTGAAGGTAAACCGGCGCAAGGGTTTGGCTTGCAGGCTACGGGCGATGTTGTCCCCGGCGGTCATGCCGTGTTTCATGGCGAACAGGGCATTGCTCGGGCAGTCACCCGTTTGGCTTGGGTGTTTGACCTGCGCGGTATCGCCACCCGCCCAGAGGTTGAAATGACCCTGAACATTCAGGTTCTGATCGGTTACTATCCGCCCTCGAGCATCCCGAGGCAGCGCTTCAGTCCCAGGCATGATAGTCAGTGAAGTCCCCGCCGTGGCAATGACCGTACTGGAAGTCAAAAAGCGTCCATCCTCGAGCCACGCGCCCCAAGGTGTGACCTCGGCGACCCGCGCTGACAGAATCAATTGCACGCCGTTTCGCTCGAGGGTTTGGCTGGCATGATCGGCAAGTTTGGTGAACCCAGGACGCAGCACCTCGAGGATTTGAGTACCCGAATGCACCAGGCTGATCTTGGCTTGATGCTCAGTCAGCACGGGATAATGTTGCTTGGCACTTTTCAGCCAGTCGGCGACGGCGGCGCACATCTCGACCCCAGCGAAACCGGCGCCGACAATCACAAAATTCAGCAGTTGCTCGCGTTGGTTGCGGTCACTGGTCGCCTCGGCTCGCTCGAGCACGCCAACCAGATGATGACGCAATGCCAACATGTCGTCCACGCTCTTTAAGCGCCAGCCGTGTTCTTGCAGACCGCGCAGCCGCTCGAAAGGATCACGCGAACCCGTGGCGAACAGCAAATGATCGTAATCAATCGTCTCGAGGTTTTTGCCAACTTGCACGGTCACGGTCTGGTACACCAGGTTAACGTGTTTGGCTGTCCCGTGAATCAAACAAGCTTTGGGCAGCATCTCTCGAAGTGGGATTAAAGTGTGTTCGGCGGGCAAAATACCGCTCAAGACCTCTGGGGTAAAACCGTGGAAGGGCAACAGGTTTTGGCTCGAGATCACGACGACTTCGACACTTTGACCGATTTGATTGCCAAGCTGGCGGCACAACCCACGGTACGCCTCGACGGCGACATAACCGCCGCCAAGAATCACGACCCGTTTCATGCAAACCTCGCAGCGCCAAGTGGCAAGACCTGCCGAGACTCTAGCGATTGACCAAACGAATGCAGCGGCGCGAGGTGAAACCCCAAATGCGCGTGCTTGCGTGCCAGTGTGAGCATGTACTCTGCCTGCTCGAGTTTGGGTGCGCCAATGCCAAAGTGTCCGCTGTGACCCTCGAGTCCGAGCAGCACGGTTTCTGCCAGGCAGGCGTACAATAAGCCCTTGGGCAGCCCAACCCGTCCGCGCATTTGAATCCCTGGGGCTTCGACCAGTCCACCGTCCACCACCAGCACGTCAGGGCGCTCGAGAAGCAGTTTTGGATCGGTGTTGCGAGGTTGGGTGTCGTCGAGCACCACCGCGCCCTCTTTCAGGTGTTCGCTGCGAAGCAGCGCCTCGCTCGAGCTGGTCAGCAAAACCACCAGATCGGCTTCGCGCACACTGTTCATGTCGGTGCTGGTATCAACCTTCAAACCTGTGCGGCGCACACGCCCCGCCAGCGCCTCGAGCCGCCCTTGATGGCGGGCGACCAGGGTCAACCTTGAAGCCAGCGGACGTTTGCCGAGCAATTCGATCAAGCACGAACCGACGCTGCCCGTCGCGCCGACCACGGCGATGTGCGGGTCGGACGGCAGTTTGGAGAGCAGGCGCTGAATGCCCATCCAGGTCATCGCGGCGGTGAAGGCATTGCCGTTGGTCACACCGATGTCGCTTCGATGCTCGAGGGTCTTGCCGCCCAGCGTGGCGGGGGCGGTCAAAGCGCCCAGTCCAACGACCTCTGCCCCGAGTTGCACGGCTTTGTCCACCGCCTCGGCGACCTTGGCTTGGACAAAACGGCGCGGCAACTCGAGCAACTGACGTGCCCCGAGGGGAACAGTCACGAGCCAACCCGCCGCCTGATTGGGTGCATCGCTGGTGCGCAACTCACCCGTGACCAATGGTGGGATCGGCAGGCGCTGCATCGCCTTTTCGTAGACGGCATTGGGGATCAAACGCAACGGTGCGAAACCGAAGAGTTTGGTGATGTCGCTCGAGACCTCAGAGCGGGGATGGATCAAAAAAGCGAATTTCTTGTTCATGGTTTTTCTCCTGGTGGTACACGTGGTTCGTTGACCGTTCGTGTTGCTTGCCAGAAGAATGCCAAAAGTCCCGTGATGTGAGCGTTATGCCGCTCGAGAATTGCATAACGAGAGGTGAAAATACTGTGTGGCACAAGAAAAACAGAACCCGCTCGAGATTTGCGGGTTCTGTTTGGCTGCGTTGAAGGCTCGTTATTGTCCTGGCGGGTGATAATTTACGCTTTTATGGCTGGCTTGATCCACCTCCTCTGGCGAGAGCAGCACCGTTATTTTGCCCATGGCAGCGGCGCTGGCGTTAATCACCAACGAAACGGCGGCGGCACTGGCATTGTCTGGCAGTTCAAAAACCACAAAAATATCACTGTCACCCAAAGCGAAATGAAACGACTCGAGTTTGCCACCCATGCTTTCAAACAATTCTCTGGCTGCCTCGACCCGCTTGGTTCCACCTTCTTTTAGGAGTCCTTTCAGACCATCACCGACGTAAGAACCTTGAAACAAATACTTGGGCACACTGACACCTCCTGCTCGAGATTTTCGGGTTCTGCTGAGGGTTTTTAAAGCCTGTTTTGCGGATGGTTGTATCTGCTTGCTAATGCTGAACTCGAGCGATGACCTCCTTTCTGCGCTGGTGCGCACGGCTACGGATTTGGATGTTCTCGAGGGCTAAACCTCAGGGCGAATTGTTCGATCTTTTGCATCACCTCCTTTCTCGAGATTCAATTTCGTTGTTCAAGGGTTGTACTGCGCCAGTGCCACATCGTCGTTGTTGCCGTTGTTGGCGTATCCAGCCACGACAATCTTGCCGTCCGCGCGGATGCCCAGCGCATTGGCTTGCGCGGCGAAAGGACCAAATGCGGTGGTGGTCGTACCGAGATTCGCGCCATTGGCGCTGTAGCGTGCCAGCGCAAATTTATTGTTGACCGACCCAGCGCTGACCAGCGTGCCATCGGGTGCAATTGCCAAGCCGCTGACCTGATTCTGTGTTGGGACGGTTGGGGTCAGGACGAACCCCCTGTTGCCAAAAGTTGTATCAAGCCTGCTATCGCCGATGAGTCGCGTTAAAAAGCTGCTGTGACCGCTGGCATTGGCGGTGTTGCCCGCCAGGACAATATTGCCATCCGCTTGAATCACCAGCGCTTCGACCATGCTCGAGGGGTTTAAAAGGCTCGAGTTAATTTGGAAGGTGATACCACCATCGCGACCAAAGTTTCCGGCATCGAGAGATCCGTCTTTTAGCAGTCGTGCGACAAAGACTAGGTTGAAGTTTAGCCTTCCCCCAGCAATCACGATCTTGCCATCATTTTGCAGTTTGAGCGCATGAATCTCAGGACCGAAATTGTTGGTTCCAAGCAGCGCACCCTCAGGGGTGAAACGCTGTACCGCGCCGTGCAAATTCAAGGCGTTGGCGATTCCAGCCACCACAATCATGCCGTTGGTTTGGATTGCCAGCGCCTTGATTTGACTTGTCAAGGCAGGGTGGGTGGTCAGCATGCCGTTTGTGCCAAAGCCGGAATCCAAGCTGCCGTCTGGGTTAAATCTTGCCAGGGCAAAATCACTGGCACGGTTCTGAGGGTCCATGAAAGCCAGCCCAGCCACCACAATCTTGCCGTCCGCTTGCAGGGCTAGGGCGCTGGCTCGAGCATCGAGCAATTGAACTGGAATGCCTGGTCTAGCAGGGAGACTGAATGATGCCGTGGCTTTGCCAGCCGTTCCAAAGCCCTGATCGAGCGTGCCGTCGGTATTGTACTTGAGAAGTAAAAACTGCTCTTGAAAGACATTTGTAGTAAAGCTGGAGGTGCTGCCAGCCACAAAGACCTTACCGTCTTGGGCAAGTGCCAAGGCATTACCTTGATTCTTGATCCTATCCACAGGGGTCAGCACGCTACCGCCCTGGGTAAAGCAACTTGAATCCAGACTGAGCGGGGACAGCGCTGCGGGCAGGGGCAGTGAAGCCAGCGGATCAACCACCGAACCCGCCGTGCGAATGCCAGTCAAACGCTCAAAATTGGCTCCCTGGTAACTCGAGCCTGGCAAGGTGCGTACTTTGAGATTGCCCGTGACGGGATCGGTGTACTGCGCTTGACCAGTCACTGTACACGTGCCCTGCTCCTCGAGGCTTTGCGAGATGAAGTTTTCGGTCTGGTTGGTGACCACAAAATACGTGGTGAACGCCCAGGGGTTGCTTGCCCTGGGCGCTTTGAGAGGCATCTTGAACGCCAGGGTGACCACGCCTTTAGCGCCAATGGCTCGAGTGCCTGCAAAGTTATGAGCCACAAAACCGTACTGCAAGACATCACCAACCGTTGGCGGATTCAGCCTGGCGGCTTGAAACTGGACTAACCCAGCTTCTCTTTCGGTAAAGAATTGCAAATCTGCCGTCTCGGGGTTCACGCCCAAACCGCTGCGCAGGGTTTGCATCCCGTGGCTGGGCATCATGCCTTGAGCCACCCCATTCGTGGGGATTGGGAAACCTCGAGCATCAGCCAACGCACCGAAGGCTGTTCCCCCAAGGTTATTCGCCAGGCTGATGGCAACCAGGCTGAGGTTGTCAAAGCTTCGGTTGCTGGCGTTGGTCAGCTCAAAGGTGGCTCGAACGTACCGCGTTGCGCCCCCACTGCCTGGTGTACCCACGTCGGTAAAGCTGACCTCGCGTTTGCTCAAGCTCAGACCCGTGTCCGAAACGGCGCTAATCGAACGGCTGCTCGAGCCTGCACCGATCATTTTGGCGCTGGCTGTGGCTCCAGCGCCGTTACCACCGTCAATGTGCACCTCGAGCACGCCAAGCGTTGGGTTGGGAGTTGGCGTTTCGGGCAGGTTTGAAACGGTATTGCACGAGATCATGGCTGCCGCCAAAAGGCTGCCGAGTGCGACGAATGGGCGGTTGTTTTTCAAAAAACGAATCATGGAAAACTCCTTTGGGGGCTGATAGCCTTGAGGCTCGAGTCCAACTTGCGGCGTGGGTTGCTGTCTGAAAGCGTTCAAAGTTCCTCCTGTTGAATTTCAGCCATTGGATGTGCTTGAAGCGCCTTGGAATAGAAGATGCCAGAACAATCGTTACGTCCGCGTTATGCGGGTTTTGCTGGTGGGCTTCAGAACAACATCTGGGCTGTTGTGAAGGCTCGAGGTTGTCGCTTGAGGTTCAGTTTTGCAAGATTTTAGGCTGGGCGGTCTCATGACCCAGTGCCCACACCACCGCCCGCTCGAGCGACATGGCTCGTCCGCGCTCGAAGGCAAGCTCAATCTCGAGTGGATCAAGAGCCTCTCGCGCTTTTGCCTGAGCAGTCTCGAGGACAGTTTGGGTAAAGCTGTTAAAACGAAAGCCTGCCTTATCAATAAAAGCTTGAACCGCCGCCGTCAACTCGAGCGCCGTGACTGGATGCCCCAAGGCAACCTCGAGGTCAACCACGCTGATCAGAACGTGGGCGGTGTTGCGGCGATGACCAAGTTTTTGAAAAATCTCCAAGCTTTCGCACATTTGCGCCCTGGCTTTTGCCAGGTCGCCGAGGCGGGCGTTGATGTTGCCCAGGTTAAACATTGAAACCCCAATCCCTTCCTGGTCGCCCAATTCGCGTTTGATCGCCAGGCTGCGTTCGGTCAGCGGTAATTCCTGCACAGCATTGTTCAGGGTGTTGGCAATGTTGCTCAGTTGGTTGGCGATGCCTCTGCGGTCTTCAAGCGACTCGTACAGACGCAAGCATTCCTCGAAGTGTTTTCTGGCGGTTTGGTTGTCGTCCATATAGGCAAAAACAATGCCCAGGGTGGTCAAGGCATTCGCCAGTTCACTAGGTTGATTGAGCTGGCGGCAAATCGTTATCGAGGCTTTCAAATGAGTTGATGCTCGCTCGAGTTCACCAGTGACCCGCTCGAGTTCGCCAAGGGTTCGCAAAGCAATCGCTTCGCCTGGTTGGTCACGTTCTGCCCGAAAGATTTCAAGCGCATCCTGAAGGCGTTCTGCCGCCAGCGAATAATCACCCTGATGGGTGGCAAAACTCCCCACGCCAAGCAGCGCCTTGGCTCGAGCGGTGTTGCGTGCTTGGGCTTCGGGCAGGGCAAGCAGTCGCTCAATCCAATCGCGCCCTTCACGCCCGTGTCCGCGCACATCCCAGAATTTTTTTAAAGCCTCAGCCAAGCGCAAACCCAGTTCGGCTTGGTGTGCTTTGATCGCCCAACTTAAAGCGGCGTTCAAGTTCTCATGCTCAAAGCTGAGACGCTCGAGCCAGAGCACCTGATCGTTGCCCTGCAAGGCGAGGGAGGCTTGCTCTGAAAGTTGGACAAAGAACCCGGCGTGGTCTTCTCGAGCCTGCTCCGCCCGCTCTGGTTCGGATTCGAGGCGTTCCAGGGCGTACTGACGAATCAATTCGTGCAAATCAAAACGGTTTTGCTGCCCCCGCACACGGCGCAACAACGAATGGTCGAGCAAGGTCAGCAACTCGAGGTTGCCCGCGCCAGTGACCTTTAAAGCGCCGGTTCGCTCAAAACCGCCACGGAAGACCGCGAGTTTTAAAAGCAGTTGTTGGGCGGACGGCTCGAGCAGCGCCCAGGAATACTCGAAGACCGCCCGCAACCCACGCTGACGTTCTGGCAGACCGCTGAGGGAACCGCTCAAAAAATCCAGATTGCGTTCGATCTCCGCTGCAATCTCGGTCAACGACAGCATTCGCGCCCACGCGCCAGCCAACTCGAGCGCCAACGGCACACCGCCCAGCCGTTCACAAATTCGCACCGCCTCAAACCGATCTGTGCCGCTTAAAACCAGTCCTGGGTTGGCTCGCTTGGCGGCATCAAACAATAAGCGCACCGCATCGTAATCCTCAAACCGTTCTCCCGACAGGCTGATCTCGAGGCTGGGAAAGACCAAACCGCCCAGTTCAAACGCCCGTTCACCCGCCAGTCCCAGCCGCACCCGCGAAGTCACCAGCAGCCGAATTTGCGTCAAGCCTCGCAACGATTCGACCAGGCTTCGGGTCTGATCGAGCAAATGTTCGCTGTTGTCCAAAACCAGCAGCATCGATTGTCCCTCGAGCGACTCGAGCAGCAGCGTTTGGGCTTGGGCGGCGTCTTTTGGTGGCTGCCCGAGCGCGTCCAAAACCAGCGCCGCCAAAGAACGCCCGCCCTGCTGCGCGGCGAGTGGCACAAACAGCGCCACCTCTTCGGCACGGCGGGCGACCTCGAGCGCCAACCGGGTTTTACCCATGCCGCCAGGTCCAAAAATCGTCAGTAAGCACACCTCTGGGTCACTGAGGGTCAACGCCAGGTCTGCCAGTTCCGCCTCGCGCCCGACAAACGGCGTGCTCGAGATCGGCAAACGGCTGGGCGTGTACGTCGCCAGACTCGGGGCTGATGGCGCACTCACTTCGGGCATAGACTTGGGAACTCGGGTCGCAGCTTGCAACTGCAACGCCAACGCCTGGGTTTCTGGGCGCGGCTCGAGGTTGAGTTCTTCGAGCAATTGACGCTCAAAAACGCCGTAACGTGCCAGGGCGCGGTCAGATCGTCCAGACGGCTGTGCCAGTCGCAACATCCGAGCCAGCACCTCCTCGGACAAACCATCATCGTTCAGCAAACGCTCGAGCACATCAAAAGCCGCCGCAAATTGTTCGGACTGCTCGAGTTCAAGCAGGTAATGGTGGGCTGCCTCGAGCCACAAGGAACGCAAATGACCACGTTCCAACTCGAGCCACGCGCCAAACTCGCCAATTTCATCGCCTTCCAGTCCCAAAAGCAATGCTCCCGAATAGAGCTTCACCGCCTGTCCCCAATTTTTGAGCGCACTGGCACTGACAAAAGCCGCAACATCGGTCTGAACCTGCCAGCACAAGCGGTGACGTTCGGCTTGAAGATCGGTTGTCCACTCGAGCGTTTTGACTCGAGCCAGCAATTGCCGCAAATTGTTGCGTGCCATGTCAGGTGCGCTGTCTGACCAGAACAAATCGGCAATTTGATCACGGCTCGCCCAATCGCCACGGTACGCCAAATACGCCAGCAGTTGAAAGCGTTTGTCAGGCAAAAAATCCACTGTTGCCGAACCGACCTTGGTGCGGACAGAACCCAGCAATTGGATTGAACCGACCAGCGTGGTGTCCATGAATCCCCTCACAGAATAAGAACGCCTTGAACCAACGGAACTAGTCTCTAGCTTACACTGTTGTGGTGATTGGGCTGAGGAAATGTTTTCAAGAACAGCTACATTCGACTTGATGGCGTTGTCTCGAGTAGCAAACTGTTCAGGCTGAGACTGGAAAATTCTTTACCAAAATTCAATCCAAAACTCGAGACACTTAAAATGACCAGTGTTATACTTTGGCTGTGCCAAAAGCATTTGATTTTACAACCAGCCAAATTCTTGACTGGGAACTCGAGAAAATTCATGATGCTTTGATCCGCGAGGAAATTGATATTAGCGACCATGCCCGTTAGGTGCGTTTTATGGTCAAGAGGCGACCATGCCCGAAAAGCCGCTCGAGATGATAAAATCAGTCCAGTTGACCTTCTCGCCGCCATTCTCGTAGGCACACCCGTGAGCAAAGACCTACCCGACAACAATCTTAAACGCGTCGCTGGAATAAACTTTGAGCATCGCTTACACGATAAACGTTGGATACGGGTAAAAATTGCTTTTATCGACAATTACATCATTATTACTGCGTATCAAATTTGAGGTAAGCCCATGACTGTAATTGCCAATGAAACTCGCACCAGCAACGAATACACCAGCCCTGAGGGTGTCAAAATTATCATCCACAATGTACCAACAAAATTTGTGCGTGACGAATACGGCACAGAATACGAAACGCACAGTATCGCTGTTGCCATGCGCTTAGAAGAGTTGACCAACAAAGCTTTTCAGCTCGATGCGACCCCCGGTACTGTTCACGAACTCGAGTTTTAAACAACCTCTAAGCCACAACGCCTAACGCCAAACTCGAGTCATCGTGTAGACTCTGAAGATGATCGTGCATTACATGACCGCCTTTATTCTTCCAGTTTCATCTGGGGGTTGAGATTGTCGTAGCGCTAGAGACGCAGACTTCACCCCCGAGACGCTCGGGGGATTTTTTGTTTTTAGGGGGACGCATGGCAAACGTGGCGGTCGAACTCGAGGATTTGCGCAAAGTGTTTGATTTCAGTGTGCCCACAGGTTTTTTAAGGCGCGAACACCGCGAGGTTTTGGCGGTGGACAGCATCAGCCTGAAGGTACTCGAGGGGCAGAGTGTGGCGTTCATCGGTCCGAACGGTGCGGGCAAAAGCACGACCATCAAAATGCTGACGGGCATTTTGCACCCGAGCGGTGGACGCGCCACCGTGCTGGGCAAAATCCCCTGGCTCGAGCGCGGCAAACTGGCGTTCGAGATCGGTGCGGTCTTTGGGCAGCGTTCGCAATTGTGGTTGCACCTGCCGCCGAACGACACGTTTGAACTGCTGGCAAGAATTTACAACATCCCGAAGCTCGAGTTTAAAAAACGCCGCGATGAACTGGTAGAACGCTTCAAGCTCGAGGCTTTTCTCGAGACGCCGGTACGAAAATTGTCCTTGGGTCAGCGGATGCGAGCCGAGGTCGCCGCGAGTTTGTTGCACCACCCGAAAGTCTTGTTTTTGGACGAACCAACGATTGGCTTGGATGTGATCGCCAGGCAAGAACTGCGTGATTTGGTGCGCGAATGGAATGTGTCCCAAGGCTTGACCGTGTTTTTGACCAGCCACGACGCGGGCGATATCGAACACGTCTCGAAACGCGTGATCGTGATTAACCACGGGCAGATCGTGCTCGACGATAAGGTCAGCGCCATGCGGCGGGCGTACATCGGTTCAAAAATTCTCGAGGTGAAATTCGGTACGCCGCCTTTAAGTCTCGAGATGCGCGGCGTGAAAATTCTGAAACGCACCGAGTACGCCCTGAAGCTCGAGGTTGATACGCGAATCGCACCGATTGAAAGCGTCATGAACGCCGTGTTGCAACTCGCGCCCGTCGCGGATATTTCAATCGAAGACCCGCCGCTCGAGGAAGTGATCGCGCACATTTACGGGCAGGAAAAGGTGGTGGCATGATTGAAGTTCGCAAGTACAGTTTTCTGGGTTTGACCGCGATTCGCTCGAGTTTTGCGTACCTTGGCGAGCAGCTTTTTGGGCTGGTCTTTCTGGGTGTGATCTTGTTTATTTTCTTGCAACTCTGGCGGGCAACCTTCGCGGGTGCTGGAGCGGTCAAACTGGGCGACCTAAGCTTGGCGCAAATGATCTGGTATCTGGCAATTGCCGAGGGTGTGGTCATGTCGCGCCCCAGAATCTCGAGTGAGGTCGATCAAGATCTGAGGTCTGGCAGCCTCAGTGTGCAACTGCTGCGACCTCTCGAATATCCGCTGGCAAAACTTGCCTCGAGTTTCGGTGAACGCCTGGTGCTGTTTGGTTTGATTGCAGGAACGGGCTGTCTGCTGGCATTTATATTTGTTGGCACAATCCCGTTTTCGCTCGAGGGATTAGGATTATTCTTGCTGGTTTTACCAGTCGCACTTTTACTCGACACCATCGGATTTTTGATGGTCGGTTTGAGCGCCTTCTGGTTTGAAGACACCACTGGCTTAACCCTGATTTACTCGAGAATGACCATGATTCTGGGCGGAATGCTTGTGCCGCTCGAGTTGTTCCCAGATTTTGCCCGCCCGATTGTCGAATGGTTGCCGTTCTCGAGCGTGGTCTACGTCCCAGCAAGATTATTCGTGCATCCGAGCTTTGAGTTGTTCGGGGGTGTGATCGTGCGCCAGGGTTTGAGTCTTTTGATCCTCAGTTTGATTGTATTTTTTGTGTACCGCGCCGGTTTAAAACGCATTCACTCGAACGGAGGTTAACGTGATCTCGAGATTTCAAAATTACGCATCGCTCGCCGCGTCTTACTTTCGCCTCAACCTGTCTGCCATGCTCGAGTACCGCGCCGCCTTCTGGTCGCAGGTGCTCGCCATGTTTTTCAACAATGTCATTTGGGTGCTGTTCTGGTCTATTTTCTTCTCGAGGTTCAAGATTGTGAACGGTTGGACGGCAAACGATGTCCTGACCGTTTGGGCTGTCGGCTCGGCAGGGATTGGTTTATCTGGTGCGTTTTTTGGCAATGCTGGACAACTGCCAAGACTCATCACCCAAGGGCAACTGGATGTCTGGATGCTCTACCCACGTTCGCTGCTGTCACACTTTGTGCTTGGACGCTCGAGCGCCAGCGCTTCGGGTGATGTGCTGTTCGGTTACATCGCGTTTTTTGCGCTTGTGCAACCAAATCTCGAGCGAAGTTTGTTGTTTGTTCTGTTCACGGTTTCGATCATGATTTTGTTCACGGCGTTCAGAATTATGGCTGGTTCATTCGCCTTTTTTCTGGGCAGCGCCAGCAACCTTGCCACCGCCCTCGAGTTTGCGTTGATCAGTCTTTCCACCTACCCGAGCGCTTTGTTTGAGGGCGCAGCCAAATTTATAACCTTTACGCTTTTACCTGCCGCATTTATTGGCGCTCTGCCCGTCGAAGCCATCAGGGACATCAATCTCGAGAAAACCGTGTTGGTTTTGTTTGGAACGTTGGTCTTTGCCGCACTCAGTGTGATCGTGTTTTACGCTGGCTTAAAACGTTACGAGAGCGGCAATTTACTCGAGATGCGCAGTTAAACCACAGCTCGAGGTTCAGCGCACGTTGGGTCTTGAGGCGGGCGGTTGATCGTCGGGCACGCCAGCCCAGTACACCGCACGGCTCGAGCAACTTGTATCGAGCTTGGTTTTTGGTTGCTCGAGAAACGCCTGAAAGATTTTGTTGGCGCAGCCCAGATTTGCGTTTTTATTCATCACGCCGTGACCGCCCGTGAACTCGACCACCTGCGATAGCTCGAGGTGGCTGGCAACGGCACGGGCGTACTCGGGCGGGGTGACGGGATCAAACTTACCCGTCAAAATTAAGGTCGGAATGCGACTAACGACCGGCTCGAGGTCGGCGGCGCTGGCGACGCCCGGTTTCCAATCTTTACAACTTTCCACAACGCCAGAGCTTGGTTTGGTGGACAATTCACGGTAAATCGGCAGCACGTCAAAACCCAAAGTGGTTGCCCATTCGGTCGGATTCAAATTCACCATTTCACGGCAGACCACGCTCAAATACATGCCCTGCGCAAAAGCATCAACCTCGATAGAAACGTTTTCTATCGCAAAATACGGGTTAAGAATTTGCTCGAGACCCTTTGAGTCTTGGATTGCAAGGGCATGAATAAACAGTGGAATACGCGGGTTGGCGTTCGTTTCGTACAAAGACGCAATCAAAAAACCGTAAACCATGTACTCGTTTAATTTCAGATCAAAACCACCGTTGCGTTCACCGCCCCGAATGCTTACCACCACGGGTTCGTTGCGCACATTCTCAAAAGCCTGCTCGAGTTGAAAATACAAACTGGGAAATGCCGAAACGCAACGCAAATCCGCTTCACAAGCCTCGAGCACCCGACGCAGCGCCCGGTCCTTGGTCGCAATGTTGTCCACCAGCGCATTCACGCCCACGGGCAGCACCGCGTCGAGGGTCACGCTGCGAACGGCACTTTCATTCAAACGCATGACGTGTTGCGCCAGCAATGTGCCGTAAGAAATACCGTAGACGTCCAGTTTTTCGTAACCCAATTGACGGCGAATATCGCCAACGTCCAAAGCATTTTCGACGCTGTTAAACGCCGAAATTTCCGTTCCAGCTCGAGTGTAAAGTTCGCGGCACAAGACCATATCGCCGCCGCAATTGAGCGCGGGTTGGGAAAAACCGATACCGCGCTGATCGAACAAAATCAAATCCTCTTTGGCGGTAAAAGCCGCTGCCAATTCGCCATTTAATGCTGTGCCCAAAAAGGCGCTCGAGGCTCCAGGTCCACCGTTCAGGTAAATCAAAGCATTCTGGGATTTTTGCGCCGCACGTTGCAAGACCATCACAAACACACGAATCGCCCGCCCTCGAGCTACACCGTGCCGCTCGAGCACGACCACAAAACCGCAGCGTTTTTTGAGTTTTGCAAGTTCACTCGAGAGCCTGAAGACGCAGGGCGCCGTTTCAAACCGTGGCACGGTTGGCGGGAAAGTACGGGCAAAACCGAGATTGCACCAGATCAAAACCAGCACCAACACCGCAATCGCTCGCTTCATGAACTCTCCGTGGCGCAAAAAGAATCTTAAAGACTGAACCCACAGCTTCTCAGTTTAGGTTACGCCCTTTGTCTTCCAGCGTCTGCATCCCGCCTCGCTAAGTCGCCCTTAAACCCATGACCTCGAGCAGCACAGTTTCCATGACCTCGAGCGGCGGCTTGTGCCCAGTGTACAACTCGAATTGTGCCGCCGCCTGATGCAAGCGCATTCGGTAGCCAGGGATTGTCATACAGCCGCTCGAGTTGGCTTTTTGCAAAAGTGGTGTCTCGAGTGGTTCGGCGACCACATCCATGACAATTTTTTCGGGCAGCAGAATATTTTCTGGCACGACGCAAAC
>JANLWR010000362.1:0-10054 GCA_031364625.1 Deinococcales bacterium
AGCAGGTTCATCGGTAGGGTCTTGCGGGACGAGTTGACCTGTGAAAGCTTGCTCGAGAATGGATTGACGCAAAAGTTCATTTTGCCGTAACTTTTCTTGGGTGTTTTTTTCAGTGGTAAGAATTTTTTCGAGAGTTTCTTCAATAATTCTGGCAATTTCGTTTTGCTCTTCTAATGTGGGTAGTGGCAAAGTAATACTTTTAATTTCTCCGAGATTCAAACGCGGTCTACCGACACCATGAATTAACGTTGTTGTTTTTTCTTGTACAGGAGGACTGTTTAAAGCGTACATAATATATTTTGCATTCACAAATTTTCCATTAACTTTATAGCGAATACAATCAGCTTTAACTATCGCTCGACCTAACGATTTTGGAATAATACAAGCTGTTGGTGCTGTCTCACCTAAAGCTCGGATAGCAATGTCACCTGCAAATATGGCATGTTTAATTAAATCTTGATAACGCTCTTTTGAAATATGTGATTTTGCATCAATAAACGTATAAGGCGCAATATTTTGCAATCGAACTACTCGAGGACCCGCATCTGTGTAGTGCGAAGACTTGAGATTTGAACCAAAAGGACCGTCAGTTATTGAATTAGCAGTCCCATCAGATAACTGTTCTACGCTTGTCCATACCCAACCCTCTGGTAATTCTGGCAATCCTTTGGTATTTGGCACAGCAGGTTCTTTGTATTGGGCATTTTCACGCCCTTTGGCTTTTTGTTCGGTTTTCCATTTTTTGCGTCGTTCAATCAAAATTCTCTCGAGCAACTTTGCTCCACTTTCAGGGGGTTTGTTCTGCTCGCGCCAGGCTTTGCTCAAATCCCCTTGAACGGCTGCTTTTAACACATTGCGACGATAGGTTTTCAGTTTCTCGAGCGCATTGCGCAATGCGGTTTCGGCAGTGTCCAATTCTGAAAAGAGTTCCTCGAGTTTTTGGACTATGCGTTTCTGCTCGGGGAGTGTTGGAAGGGGAAAAATCATTTGTTGAAGCTTAGAAGCATTTACATTGAGCAATGCAATACCCACAGCTTTTTCGTGTACTTGTTCCCAAAATTGAGGGCTTTTTAAGAAATAAGCAAGAAATTGATTCTCTACCAAAGGACGAATACGTATGAGGTATGAAGCGAATACAGCCTTGGGTGGTGATTTAACCAAGATACTTGCCCCTACAGAACCTGCTCGAGAAATTACGATATCGCCATCTCGAAGAAAGAATTTTTCAGGTTCTGTTGGCTCATCTAAACAATATGGAACTGTACTCCATTCAATCGCACCTGACGTAATATCAGTTGTTCTAAGTAATTGAATATTTCCCTGAGCAGTTGCACTTGTTGTCCAACCATATTGGACTTGAAAGCTGACACCTCCGAGTGTTGTCCACAACCACCCATCTGGCAAATCTCGAGATTCCGCTTTCTTAGCATTTCTCACGCAGTTAACTCCTCATTCAACTCGTTCAGGTTAGGAAACAAAATCACCATTTATACAAACCATTTTTGCAATATTAGCGATCACTTCAGGGCTTCATACGATCAATGTTACCAGAAGCAAAAAAATGTAGCGCCGCAAAGTCCGAAAACACGAAAAACAACATGTCAACGGATTTGAAACACTACACTTATTTCATCAAAACGCTTGAATTTTACTTAGAGTAGTTCGCTTGTGCCTTATCCCAGTTGACCACATTCCACCAAGCCTCGAGGTATTTGGGGCGCAAATTCTGGTACTTCAGGTAGTATGCGTGCTCCCAGACATCCACGCCCAGCACGGCGGTCGCGCCCAACTCGAGCGGGGTGTCCTGGTTTGCGGTGCTGACCACCTCGAGCTTGCCGCCCTTAGAAACCAACCATGCCCAGCCCGAACCGAAACGACCCACGCCGGCGGCATTGATTTTTTCTTTTAGGGCGTCAAGTCCACCAAAAGTTGCCGTGATCGCTTCCGCAAGGCTGCCAACTGGGGCGCTCGCGCCACCTGGAGTCATGAGATCCCAGAAGAAACTGTGATTCCAGTGTCCGCCGCCGTTGTTGCGCACCGCACCGCGAATGTCCTCAGGAACGCTTGAGAGGTCAGCCAACATGCTCTCGAGCGACGCGTCAATTTCTGGGTGCTTCTCGAGGGCGGCGTTGAGGTTGTTGACGTAAGCCTGATGGTGTTTGCCGTGATGGATTTGCATGGTTTGCTCGTCAATGTGTGGCTCGAGCGCGTTGTGAGCGTATGGCAGAGGTGCGAGTTCGTATTTCATGAAAGCCTCCTTGAATTTCTTCTCGAAGATACCCGAGAAGTGTCAACTCGAGATTCTACCCGTTCTTGAAGGTTTGCGTTTGTCACACTGAATAGGTTTGGACTTAGACTGAGGCATGACCCAAGCAAACTCCGATTCGACTTTTGCCGGCGCCCATACCGACCTGAAAGACAAGTTCGATTACGGCTCGTACCTCAAACTCGAGCAACTGCTGTCCGCACAAGACCCGTTGACCGACACGCACGATGAGCCGTTGTTCATCATCATTCATCAGGTGTCCGAACTTTGGATGAAACTGATCGTCCACGAGCTGCAAAGCGCCATGAAATGCCTGCGGGAGAACAACATCGAACCCGCCATGAAAATGCTGGCGAGGGTTTCGCGGGCGCAAGAACAAATGACAAACGCTTGGGAGGTTTTAAAAACCATGACGCCAACAGATTATTTAACCTTTCGCTCGAGTTTTGGGCAGGCTTCGGGTTTTCAATCGCACCAGTACCGTTTGATCGAATTTTTGTTCGGCAACAAGCAGGCGTTCATGCTCAAACCCCACGCGCATCACGAAACGCATTACGCGCTGCTCGAGAATGCCTTGGAGCAACCCAGCATTTACGATTTGGCAATTGGGTTATTGCATCAACACGGCTTAAACATTCCCGAAGAACTGCTGACCAGGGATTTCACGGTTTCGCATCAAGCCAACGAAGCCGTGAAACTCGCCTGGCTCGAAGTGTACCGCAACACCGAACAATACTGGGATTTGTACGCGCTTGCCGAAAAATTGATCGATGTCGAGGACAATTTCAGGCGTTGGCGTTTCAACCACCTGACCACCGTCGAACGCGTGATCGGTTTTAAAGCCGGTTCGGGCGGCACGGCTGGCGTACCGTACTTGCGTCGGGCGCTCGAAATTGTCTTGTTTCCCGAACTTTGGCAGATCAGAACGGAGCTGTGAAATGACGTTTGACCAAATGCGTGACCAGCAACTCGAGATCGCCCAAAAAGCCGTGTTTGAAGGTTCGCTCGAGCATGTACGGCGTTTTGTGGCGGTGGACATGAGCGCCAACTCTTTTTTGCAGGGCGACGACGCGCCACTTTTCGCGGCGGCGGTGCTGCTCGAACGCGGCAACAAAACGCCACTCGAGGTTGCCAGCGCCACCATGAAGCCCGAAATTCCGTACCGCACAGGTTTTCTGGCATTTCGTGAAGCCCCAGTGATTTTGGCGGCACTCGAGAAGTTAAAAGGTGACTTTGATTTAATCTGGTGCGACGGCAACGGCTTGATGCACCCGCGCCGCGCCGGTATCGCCACGCAGTTGGGCGTGCAACTCGGGAAACCAGCGCTGGGCATTGCCAAACAACCGCTGACCGGAAAGTACAAAGACGTGGCGCTCGAGGCTGGGGCGCGAGAATCCGTGGTGTCCTCGAGCGGCGAGATTTTGGGATTCGCGCTGCGGTCAAGACGCAACACCAAATTGATTTATGTTTCGCCAGGGCATCTGTGCGACGTTGATAGCGCCCTCGAATTCGTGCTCGAGCATCTGGACGGTTTACGGATTCCGTACCCGACCCGTTTGGCGCATGATGCCTCCAATGTGGCGCGGAAAGCAGAATCAAAATAAGCAATCCTTGCAAATCACTGTTCTCGAGGTTGACCAAGTGCTAGCATTCTTTTATGAATCAAATACTGCACATTTCCATTCCTGAAAAAGTTTATTTAACGCTAGAGCGCACCGCCAAAATCACCCAGCAACCGCTCGAGAAGGTTGCAGCAGAGTGGTTAGAACAGGTTGCCAATGCTTCTCGAGACCCACTCGATGAATTCGTTGGATCGTTCGCAAGTGGCATCAAAGATGCAGCGGATCAGCACGACAAGTATCTTGGTGAAACGCTCACGGCTTCTTTGAAAGGATGAACATTTTTGCGGACACCGCAGGATGGGCGAGTCTTCTTGATACCGACCAAGAGTGTTATCCATTGGCAGCATCGATTTATCGTGCTGTACAAAAAAACAATCAGCAGTTTGTAACAACGAATTACGTCATTACAGAGTTAATTGCTTTACTCAACAGCCCAATGCGATACCCACGAGAACAAGCTGTTCATTTTGTGAATGGTATTAAAAATTCAAAATTTGTTCGTGTTGTTCATATTGACGAAACACTTGATACCCAAGCTTGGGAATTACTTTCCAAACGCTTGGATAAAACTTGGAGCTTGGTAGATTGCTCGAGTTTTGTGGTTATGAAGCATGAAAAGCTTACTGAGGCTCTCACTACCGATCATCACTTTGCTCAAGCAGGTTTTACACCACTACTTAAACTTCCCAAATGAGACAGGATTCTGATGTTATGCAGCCCAACTCGAGCATTTTTACCCTTGCCGTCTTCCGAGTCTCGAGCAGAAATCAAAAAGCCTTTACCGCCGCCTGGAATACGCTTTGCTCGGCATTTTTACGCCTTCCGCAACCGCCCGCCACAACCATGACCTTGATTCAAAGCACCGAAAACCTCGAGGTGTTTCAATCTTTGGGCGCGTGGCACAACTTGGAAGATGTTCAAGCGATGCGGGTCAATCTCGAGATTGTACCGCTGATGAACGCGATGGTGGCACTGACCGATCAGGCTCAACCAGGCACGTTTAAGGTCATCGGCATTGTCTCGCAAACCTGACTCTTCCCAGAAAAACGTTTTTAGAATAAGCTTTGGTGGAGGTAATTATGCTTACAACCATTCGGGCAGTGGTAAAAGAAGGGAAAATTGAACTTCTCGAGCATTTTGAAGTCAGTGAAGGCATGAACTTACTTGTAACAGTGCTGCCAAATGAACTCGAATCGGATACAAATCAAGATTTTTGGCTCGAGGGTAGTAAACTGGCTTTAAAAGCTGTGTGGGACAATCCAAGGGATGATATTTATGACCAGTTACTCCAGGCATGATGTTGTTCTGGTACGTTATCCCTTTTCTGATCTAACAACCTTAAAAGTAAGACCCGCAGTGATTGTTAGTGTGCCTCACACTTCGCAGGATGTATTGATTGTGCCTTTAACCAGCCAAACCGAGGCATTGCAATCTGGCGAATTTATTTTGAGCAATTGGCGTGGCGCAGGCTTAAACGTTGAGACAGCAATTAAACGTGGTGTGTACACTATTTTAGGAAGTCTGGTTCTGAAGAAAGTCGGGGTTATATCCGATTTGGATGCTTTGCAGCTTGATGTTTCATTGCGAACTTGGATTGGTCTTTAACCATAATTCTCTGAAATCTCGAGCCTTGGTCAACCCCTTCCCGCGTGTGGTGTTCTCGAGAAAAATCATGGGTTTTGAGCAACTCATGGTAAAATAGTTGCATGAAAGCCGAAGTTCAAGCGGAAATTCTTGAGGTTGTCGCATCCTTACCAGAAGATGTGGAACTGGAAGATGTGATGCGGGCTTTACAAGTACGAATTAACATCAATCGCGGAATCGATGATTTGAATGCGGGTCGAACGCGTTCATCACAAGAATTACTCGAGCGTTATCGTACAAAATTGCCATCATGAAAGTTATTTGGTCATTGCAAGCCGAACTCGATCTTGACGAAATTTATGCATTTCTCGAGTATCTCTCGCCACGTAAAGCCTTTGAGACAATCAACAAAATCGTTGGTGCAGCAGATCATTTGGGTGATTTTCCTGAGTTGGGTCGAATGGAAACCAATTCGCGTCATAGTGGGCTGCGTTCATTGTTGGAAAATCCATACCGAATTTATTACCGAATGAAACAAGACGTTATTGAAGTGGCTTCCGTTGAAGATACACGACGTTCTGAACGAAGTTGGCTACGGTAATTTCATTGTCCGTGCTCCCACAATTCTCTGAAATCTCGAGCATTGGTCAACCCCTGCCCGCGTGTGGTGTTCTCGAGAAACACAAAAGCATTCTGAACTTTGGAAGCTTTTAAAGCCGTTACCCACGGATTCAGTTCGCTTGGTGTGTACAGGTAATCGTGACGTTCGGCGGCATCTTTACCGTCAAACCAATTCGCTCGGTTGCGCCCATGTAAGCGCATGTACACCAATTTGTCACGCCGCAAGACGGGCGCAGGTAATCCCTCGAGCGCGGGTAAATCGACGCTGACGGGATGCAAACCGATGTCTGCCAAAAATTGATACACGATGTCCTTGTCCCAACTCGAGTGCCGAAATTCGACTGCCACATCCACGCCCGCAAACCATTCGGCAAGATTCACCAAATAAGCTCGAGATTCGCTGGTGTTCTTAAAGGCAAACGGAAATTGAGCCAGAAGTGGTCCAAGTTTTCCAGCATCCAACATCGGTTGCACCGTAAATTTGAAGCGCTCGGCGGCGGCTTGATCGGCGGCGAGCTTGGGAATAAAAACGTCATGCGTGAACGAACGGTGCAATTTGGCGCAAAACATCAAACGCCCCGCACTTCGCTCGAGCATCGAGGCAAAGGTTTTCTGCCCAGGCACGGCATAAAACGTGCTGTTGATTTCCACGGCGTTAAACTGATGGCTGTAAAACTCGAGCCACTGGGTTTTCTTGAGGCTTGGGTCGTAAAAAATCCCAACCCAATCTTCGTTGGAAAAGCCGCCTGTACCAAGATAAAGTCTTGTCATGTTGCCAGTGTAATCAATGGGTTGTAAAAGTATCTGTGAGCATGTCCGCATTGAACGCAACCACTTGCCCTTTGCCAGTGCGTTTGGCTTGGTACATGGCAACATCGGCACGGTGCACAATCTCGTCGCTGGTGATGCCATCCTCCTCGAGCACCACACCAATGCTGGCGTTGACAAAAATTTCGTGTTGCTCGAGTTTGAAAACGGGTTGAATTACTGTAATGATGCGCTCGGCAATCTGCATGGCTTCGCTCAAATTTTCGATTGGGTCGAGCAACACCGTGAACTCATCGCCGCCGATGCGTGCCAGCGTGTCGGTTTCACGCAGGCAAAACTGCATTCGTTGACTGACCTGCACCAGCAAATCATCGCCGATATCATGACCGTAAGTGTCGTTCACTTGCTTAAAACCGTCAAGATCAATAAACAAGACCGCCAGCAAGGTTTCGGGCGGTAAGGCTCGAGCCAGTTCAGCCTCGAACAAACGACGGTTGGGCAGGTCGGTGAGTGGGTCGTGCAACGCCTGATAACGCAAACTCCGCTCGAGGTTTTTGCTGTTGGTCATGTCGCGCACGTTCACCACCACGCCGTGCAATTCGGGAATGTGCAGTAAATTCGAGACTTGCAAAACCAGATCGCGCTCGTCGAACGGCAATTCAAACGGTTCACTCGAGCTTTGCAACAATGCTGCATCTTCGAGGCTTAAACCCAGCACGTCAAACCAAAAATGCTCTCCTAGCAGCGCTTCGGGTGACAGGTTCAAAATTTTTAAACTGGCGGCATTGGCGTACCGAACAACACCGTTTTCCTCGAGCACCACAATCAAATCGCTGGCATGATGCACTAACGTTTGAAACAAAAGCTGTGGGTTGGAATCGGACACTTGAGCATTGTACTCGAGACACCTGCCCCTGCCTGAAGGACTACAGTGAAGGCATGAAGATTCTAGACCCAAAACTCGAACCCATCGCCAAAAAAGTTATTGCAGGTGAACGCCTTAATTTTAGTGAGGGCATGGTTTTGTTCGACACGCACGACCTCAACACCCTCTCGAGACTGGCAAATCTGGTACGGGAGCGCAAGAACGGCGATAAAACTTATTTTGTTCACTCCATGCGCCTCGAGTTCACCAACATTTGTTACGTCGGTTGCACCTTTTGCGCCTTCGCCGCCAACAAAAATGAGGCTCGAGCCTGGGATTACAGCGTTGAAGACGTTGTTGCCCACGTGCGCGAGAAGTACGAACCAGGCTTGCAAGAACTCCACATGAGCAGCGGTCATCACCCGACCCGCCCCTGGAGTTACTACCCTGAGATGGTTCGTGCTTTAAATGCCGAGTTTCCTGGTCTGCAAGTCAAAGCCTTCACCGCCGCCGAAATCGAGCACCTCAGCCACATCGCCAAAAAAAGCACGCTCGAGGTTTTGACCGAACTGAAAGCCGCAGGACTTGCCGCCATGCCAGGGGGCGGCGCGGAAATTTTTGCCGACCGCGTGCGGCTCGAGATTGCCAAACGCAAAGTTTCAGCCGACGACTGGCTCAGAATTCACAAAGAAGCCCACAGCCTCGGGATTCGTACCAATGCCACCATGCTTTACGGGCATATTGAAACCCTCGAGGAACGCCTTGACCACATTGACCGGCTGCGCACACTTCAAGACGAAACGCATGGTTTTCACAGTTTTATCCCGCTCGCGTTCCAACCCGACGCGAACGCGCTCGCCTTTAATTTGGGCAAAACCGAATTTACGACAGGCATCGACGACCTGCGCAATTTGGCAGTCTCGAGGATTTACCTGGACAATTTTGATCACGTCAAAGGTTACTGGGTCATGATCTCGAGCGACCTGGTGCAAGTCGCGCTGGATTGGGGCGTCAGCGACATTGACGGCACGATCATTGAAGAGCACATTGCCCACGCCGCAGGGGCGGTCAGTCCGCTTGGCTTGACCACGCAGAAGATGGTGGATTTGATCAAAAAAGCGGGACGTGTGGCGGTGGAACGCAACGCGTATTATGACGAGTTGAAGGTTTACGATCTCGAGATGGCGGCGGATTGAGATGACACTTTCAGAAACAGAAAAAGATTTTCTCGAGCGAATCAACCAGGCATTAGAAGCATATGCCGAACCAGGTTATTTGAATTTCATATGGACTGATAGCGAATTACTCGAGCCAGAATCACAAATACTGAGGCTTGCTCGAAATGTCTATAAAGCAAAAGAAATTGCCTGGAGACAACGTTCCAACGACCCACTAACAGGGCTTTGGGGTAGAAGTGTAATGTTTGAGTTCCTAAAGCAAGGAATTGCAAAAACGCAAGCTGTAAAAGCAGAAAAAGTTTGTTTTGCTTTGTTTGACGTTGACAACATGAAACCCTTGAATTGTGCCTTAGGGCACCCCAATATTGGCGATACAGCACTTCAAAAAATGGCACAGACACTTGAGAAGCATCTTCAGCCGTGGCATTTTGTTGGGCGGATTGGTGGCGATGAATTTCTGGCAGTTTTGAATGCGTCTATTGAGGAAACCAAAGCATTCATTGAAAAGATTCAAACTGAAATCGCTGCACTGGTTTACACGGTAGGTGATCCTGAAATTCGAGCGACACTCAGTATTGTTCTGACTCAAATTACTCGAGATGACACCATTGAATCTTGCATGGCTCGAGTTGAAGGTGGAATGCAGCACGCGAAAAACACGCGTCGGAATGATATTTGGATTGTTTAAGAGTATATCGCTCGAGAAACCCATTACTTGAGCGATAAAATTAAACACGTTAGCAATGATTCGATTTTAAATAAGCTTTATGGTTTGCACATTCCAGCGTCCATTTGACCACTGCTGGATTGACCGCAAACGTCGCTGTTATCGATGGCAATGGTGTACGCGACAGAATCAGCGCCGTTCAGAATCTGTTGTGATTTCAAAGCCGATTTCACACCGTCTGTCACAGCCAGTGAACCCTCGAGTCGGATGGTTTGTCCTACTTTGGCTTGGATTTTGTAATCAAATTTGTCCTTGCCGTTGGCTTGGTCTTTTTGTCCGTCGCCGGGGTATCGTTTTAAAATGTAAGTCAGGTCGGTTACGACAACACCGTCAACATAAGTTTCGGTTTTAACGTTGTAGTAAGCGCCTTGGGTGGCAGGATTCCCAAAACCGCCCATGGTTCGGTTGAGCGTGAGTGTGACT
>JANLWR010000414.1:0-14705 GCA_031364625.1 Deinococcales bacterium
AATTCACGCATGACCATTTTTGAAAAAATAATCGCTCGAGAAATCCCCAGCAGCATCGTGTTTGAGAACGAGGCGTACATTGCGTTTAAGGACATCAACCCCAAAGCACCAGTGCATGTGCTGGTCGTACCGAAAAAAGTCTCGAGTCGATTGGATGAAATATCGCAACTCGAGATGGGAGAACTTTTTTTTACGGCAAGCTTGGTGGCTCGAGAGACTTTGAATTTAACGGACTACCGTTTGGCGGTCAATGTTGGTGAAGGCGCTGGGCAAATCGTTTTTCACACGCACGTTCATATTTTGGGCGGCTGGGTGGCTCGCAGCGCCGATGCGCACCATGACGATATGGGTGAGGCTTAAACCGCGTTTTGCCAAATTGCCATACCGTTTGCATCTCGAGTGACAAATCCCAAACCAGGAAACGGCGCGTGAGGCACTGCCAACAGAATGTGCTCAAATTCGGCTTGCTCGAGCGTGGAGGCTCGGGTTTTGGCGGCAGTGTCTTGATTCCAGTCGAATTTGATGCTCCAGTCTGGGTGCATCACTTGCACTGGGGCGTGCATCACATCGGCAAGCAAAAAGGCTTTCTCGCCTTCAGACTCGAGGAGAACACTGGTTGTACCAGAACGATGACCTGGCATAAAGACCAAACTGATTCCTGGGGCAATCACGGCATCGTTAGCCACAACCTCGAGCAAGTTTTTGCGAACGAGCGGCGCAAAAAACTTTTGAAATTGTTCGGCTCGAGCCTCGTCTTTGGCATAATCCTGGTATTCGGTTCGCGCCATGATGTGCCGAGCGTTGGGATATACTGGCTGACCCTGGGGCGTAAACGTTCCGCCGACATGATCGCCGTCGCGGTGCGTGAAAAACACGATGTTGACTTGATCGGGAGTGATGCCCACCGATTTCAAACCCTCGAGCAAGGGCGAGGTTTCAGACTCGAGCGGTAAACCTGTGTCGATCAGAATGATTTGGTCACTCGAGCGGATGAGGCAGATGTTTTGGGTGAACAACAAATCGTTTCCAGTCTCGCCAAAACTTTCGGGTTGTGCCGCTCGAGCAACTTCTAAAAGCTCGAGGGTGGCGGTTGGGAACATCTCGAGGGACGGGGCAAGCCGCTCTTCTTGAACTTGAATGACGATCAACTCGAGGTTGCCAATTTTTTGGATGTGGGTGTTCATGGTTTTAGCTTACTGCATTTACAATTTCGTCTTTTAAGCCTCGAATTTAGAGTTGAGCTATACTCTCTCCATGCGAAATGTACCTTGGTTACTGCTGGCTGGCGTGCTGACTTCAACACTCGCAACAGCCCAAGCGCCGCAAATTGATTTTGCCCCTCAACTCGAGGCAATCCGAGCAAAGTACGGACTGCCCTCGCTTTCGGCGGCAGCAATCTTAAAGGATCAAACGGTGGGCGTCGCGGCGGTGGGGGTGCGTCAAGTTGGAAAACCAGAAACGGTCACGTTGTCTGATGCCTACCAACTGGGTTCGGACTCAAAAAGCATCAATGCCACCATGATCGCAAGACTGGTCGAGAAAAAAATCTTGCGTTGGGACATGACTTTAGCCCAAGCCCTGCCTCAAATTGCCATGCTGCCCGAATATAAAACTGTGACGCTCGAGATGCTGCTCTCGCACCGTTCTGGCATGGTGGCAAATGTTCCACCACCAAAAGGTGAACTGGCACAAGCCCGAAAAGCCTATCTCGAGAATGCCTTCAAAATTCCGCGCGGAAAACAAGAATTCTTGTACTCGAATGTGGGTTTTGTTGCCGCCGCCATGATTGCCGAAACCGCGACGGGCAAAACCTGGGAGGAATTGATTCAACAAGAAGTTTTTACGCCGCTCGAGATGCAGGGTTGTGGTTTCGGTTTTGGCACAAACAGTGATCCAGCCCCGCATATTTGGCAGCAAAACAAAGCGGTATTGCTGCCGTACAACGCTGGGAATCCCAAAGTCTTAGAGGGCGCAGATCAAATCCGTTGCCCGTTGACCGCCGTTGCCAAATACGTCGCAGCGCATTTAACAAGCTCGAGTTACCTGTCTAAAGACACCTGGGATTACTTGCATCATGATCCGTTTGGCAACCAATACGGTTTTGGTTGGGTTTTGGGCGCACGCCCTTGGGCGCGAGGTTTGGTGCTGACGCACGCCGGGTCAAACACTCTGAACTACGCTGTAATTTGGATTGCCCCACAACGTGGTATTGCTGCGATAGTCGCCACCAACATTGGCAGGGACGAAACAAATTCTCTTGAGCGAACAAGCAAAGCCGCAGATGAAACCATCGGGATGGCACTTCAAGAATTGTTGAAACTTGCGCCTTAAAAACACAGAAGCTCGAGGCTAAAAAACCTCGAGCTTCAAAGTTAAAACCTTAAATCGCTTCGAGCAGCAGTAAATCTGGACTCTCAAGCAAGTTGGAAATATGGCGCAGGAATCTTGCGGCTTCAGCGCCGTCCACCAGACGATGGTCGAAGCTGAGGGAGAGATACATCATGGAGCGAATCACGATCTGTCCGTCGCGCACGACAGCGCGTTCTTGAATGGTCTGCACCCCAAGAATCGCGGCATCTGGCACGTTGATGATCGGGAAGCTTAATAAACTGCCTGCCGAACCCATGTTGGTCACGCTGAAGCTCGAGCCTGACAGGCTTTCGGGGCTGGCTTTGCCTTCACGGGTTTTGCTTGCGAGGTCGCTGATTTCTCGGGCAATTTCGGTGATGCTTTTACGATCCACGTCTTTAACCACGGGCACGATCAAACCCGCTTCGGTGTCCACGGCGCAACCGAGGTTGTAATACTGCTTGTGGATAATTTCCTGGGTCGCTTCGTCAAAGCTCGAGTTGAGGTTTGGGAAGGCTTTTAAGGCGGTGGTGGCGGCTTTAAAAATAAATGGCAGGTAGGTCAGTTTGATGCCCGCTTTTTCGGCGGCTGGTTTCAGACGGGTGCGCAACGCCACCAACGCGGTCATGTCCACTTCATCGATGGTCAAGGTGCGCACGGTGTACAAATGCGAGGCTTGCATGGCGTTCGAGATGGCGCGGCGCAACCCACGAAGCGGTGTGCGAATCTCGAGGTGCTCGTAACCTTTGGGGGTTTTGTACACGGGCGCGGCAACGTTCAAACCACCGATGCTCGAGGGGGCGGCTTTGGCTGGGGCGCTGACGGCGGCGGCTGGTGCGGCGCTGCCACCTGCGGCAAGAAAGCCGCGCAGGTCATCCATGCCAACCCGTCCGTTTGGTCCACTGCCAGGCACGGTTGCAATGTCAATATCGTTCTCTCGGGCTAAGGCTCGAGCGGCTGGAACTGCCAGTGGTCGCCCAAATTTGTTCGTGCCTGCGGCAACGGCGGTGCTCGAGCCGCCAGCTTTTTTCAGACCGCCAAAATCAAGTTTGGCTTCCTTGGTGTTGACCCCGAACATGCTGTTGGTCGCGCTGGCGGTGGCGCTTTGGTCATCTGCACCAAGTTTGACGGCACTTGCTGCGGGCGCACTGGCGGCAACTGTTGCGGCTGCGACAGGCGCGTCGCCCTCACCAGCAAACAAGGCAATCGGCGCACGGACGCCAACCACAGAACCCTCTTTTGCCAAAATTTTCTCGAGTTTCGCACTGAACGGCGCAGGAATTTCGGTCGTGACCTTGTCAGTCATGACTTCCGCCACCATCTGACCCTCTTTGACATCGTCACCTTCATTAACGAGCCATTTTAAAATTTCCACCTCGACGATGGATTCTGCCATGGTTGGCATGAGCATTTCTTTGGGCATTGGGTTTCCTCCAAGAGTTGATATCGATGTTCCGTAAAAGCGCACGTCTTCTTGACCATAAAACGCACCTTCGGGCATGGTCGCCATGCACCTTCACGCAGGAATTTGTTTATGCGCTGAGCACTCTGCGAATCGCATCGGCAATATGAATCGCTTCGGGTCTCGAGAAGTGGTTGAGGCTGTTGAACGGGCTTGGCATGGTGTCAAACCCTGCCACGCGTTCAATTGGAGCCTCGAGGCTGTACAGGGCGTGTTGGGCGATCAGCGCGGAGATTTCTGCGCCCATGCCACCGGTCAGGTTGGCTTCGTGAACAATCACCACGCGACCCGTTTTCTCGACGCTCTCGAGAATCGTTTCGAGGTCTATCGGGCTGATGGTGCGCAGGTCGATGATTTCGCATTGAATGCCAGATTCGGCGGCGGCGGCGGCGGCGGTTTCGCATTGTTGCACCATGCCGCCCCAAGTTATCAGGCTCACGTCCGAACCTTCACGCGCCACTCGAGCTTTGCCGAGCGGGATTTTGTAATAACCCGTTGGGACTTCCATGCGCAGTTTAGGATCGCGGTAATTTTTGATGGTCTCAAAGAAAAACACTGGGTCGTCGTCTTCGATGGCAGACAGCAGCAAGCCTTTGGCGTCGTAAGGATTGCTTGGGTATGCAACTTTGATGCCTGGGGTGTGCGCCAAATAGGTTTCTGGGCTGTCGGCGTGTTGCTCGAGAAGCCCCAAACCGCCGCCGACTGGGAATCGCACGACGAGCGGGGTTTTCCAACGTCCACGGCTGCGGTAACGGAAACGGCTGACGTGGCTGTAAATTTGATCCATCGCGGGCATCATGAAACCGCCAAATTGCAGCTCGACCACTGGGCGCATTCCGACGGCTGCCATGCCGACGGCTGTACCGACAATGCCAGATTCGGTTAACGGGCAGTCGAACACCCGTGCAATACCATGCTTTTTTTGCAAGCCAGTCGTGATGCGGTAAACACCGCCGAGGTTGCCAACGTCTTCGCCGTACATGACCACGCTTGGGTCATGGGAAAGTGCCAAGTCCAGCGCGTCGGTGATGGCGGCTGCCATCGTCATGGGTCTGGTTTCGCCGGTCACTGGGCGTTCGACAATTTGGGTCCCTGAATTTAGAGTCATTGTGCGCCTCCAAATGCGGCAATGCGACGCTCGAGTTCGGCTTGTTGGGCGATTAAATTCTGACCAGGGTTGACCATCGCGTACTCGAGGATGGCTCGAGGGTCTGGGGCTGGTGCGGCATCGGCGGCGGCGAGGGCTTCGGCGAATTCAGATTCGATTTCGGCAATCATGGCAACCTCGCGGTCATCGTTCCAGCGTTTCTCGAGTTCCAAGAATTTTTTGACGCGGCTTATTGGGTCGCGGTTGGCAATCCAATCGTTGGCTTCGTCTTCGGTGCGGTAGGCTTTGGTTTCGTCACCGGTGGTGTGCGGACGAATGCGGTAGGTCATTTGTTCGATCAGGCTTGGACCTTTTCCAGCTCGAGCGTCGTCCACGGCTTGTTTGGCAGTATGGTGCACTGCCAGCACGTCGTTGCCGTCCACCAGATAACCTGGAATGCCGTAACCTTCGGCGCGGCGCATCAGGTGATCGACTTTGGATTGCACTGCCCTCGGCACGCTGATTGCCCAGCCGTTGTTTTCGATGATGAACACGCACGGCGCATTGGTGGCACTGGCAAAATTCACGGCAATGTGGAAATCACCCTGCGACGTGCCGCCCTCACCGATGTAGGTCATGGCGATTTGGCTTGTGCCCTTCAGTTTTGCGCCCAACGCCGCGCCCGCGCCGTGAACGTACTGCCCAGGAATCGAAATGATGATCGGCAAAATGTTGAGGTTGTCAGGCATACGCCAACCTTCAGGGTGTCCGCGCCAGTACATGATGGCGTTTTTGGTGGGCCAGCCGTGGGTAATCATGGCTGCCGTGTTGCGGTACATCGGGGCGAGATAATCGGAGCGATCTAACGCGAATGCCGAACCAACCTGACTGGCTTCCTGTCCTCCAAATTGTGCATACGTCCCGAGTTTGGCTTGTTTCGCCAGGGCAAAGAACTTGTCGTCCAAGTAACGCATTTGCGCCATTTTTCGGTACAGAGTCTCGACCAACTCGAGGTCAGGGATCAAGTCTTCGCGGACGGGTTTTCCGTCGGGCGCGAGGATTTGAAAGGGCTTGAGTTCCAACGTTTCAGTGACGCTTCCCTTGAAGGTGGCGTCCTGTTTAGAGGTAGTACGGCTGCTTTTTGCCATAGACTTCAATTCTAAATCTTATGGCGCAAAAATCACAGCTTTTTAAAGAACTTTTTGGCGCATACTGAACCAAGTACAAGATTCTCGAGAAACCGCGTCAGGGATTACAGAATACGAATTCCTTGGGTTAGGGGCTGCTCGAGGTTCGCATAAAAATGCACAAAAGCTGTATAGGCATCTCGAGAAATCCAAAACAAATCACTCGAAGTGGCATCATTTTGCGAGGCTTAAGATTCTCAGTTGAAGTTCCCAGCGACCTTACTCAACTCGAGAATCAAAGTTCAAATCAAGTTTGAGCAATTGATTTTGAATGGTTTTTACAAGTTCTTTTGATTGTGTATTGAATCCTTCACCTGAAACAAGCTTTTCTAAATATGCTGCGTATAAAAATTCCAATTCTTGAATCGAATCCAAGGTAACGACAGCATCTGGGTTTTCGTAAGAATCTTGAATCTGCAACCACAAAAACTCGAGATTCCCATATAAAACAGAAACACCCATTTTTTCATTTTCAAATTCATCAACGCACCAAAGCATCTTTTGGATTTGGCGTATTGCAAAATCATTCAACTCGAGTTTGATCATTTTATTCCTCACCCCAAAGTCCAGGATTGGTCAGATTGTACACTTCAAGGGTTTTGCTGGAAACATTATCTGCTGGGCAACAAAAAATCTCTTCATTCGAGCTTAAAATTAAATCATGATTCGGCTTCGACATCTCCTCTATCTTGGCTTCGGAATCCTGAGCGCCTGCGCCCAACCAACAACCCAAACCATGTACGCCGCCTACCTCGAGCCTCACATTTGGTCGTATCACGCCCACCGCGAAGGGCTGGGTTCGGTGTATGACGGACGCATTACCATGCAATCCAGACCGATTGACGCCACGCATTCTAAACTCGAGGTGCATTTATTAAAGGACGCGAACGACCCAAAAAGTGGTGGTGTTCAAGCCTACTGGCTGGACTTCACCAGTTTCCCGCCGCGCATCACCAACTCGAGTTCAACGGGTGGAAACGCAACACTAAAGCCAGGGTTTGCGCTGCCGAACGAAAGCGTGAAAACTGGAAATGGTCAAGCAAACTACGCCAAAACCCAAGGCGTTCTGAGTTTGCAAAACCTGGCGTTTTCTTGGAAGTACAACCCGCTCGAGCCAGACCGACTGAACAACCGCGTGCGATTTGACCTCGAGTTTCGTAGCGGATACAAGTTAACCGATTCCAACATTCGGCTTGAATTGAGTGTCAGGGGAATCGAACGCGCAGAATGGAAAACCAGTTACGGCACGACCACCCGTTTTGAACTCGAGGACTTTCAGTAAAAAATTTGAAACCCAACAAGTATGCTGAACCTATGGGGTTGCTCGAGTTTCACAACTTAACCGAACGTCAAGAAAGCTTCGTGAATTTAGCAGACAGTCTTGCGCAAAGCATGAAAACTCGAGCGGATGCGTTTGACCGAACTGGAACGTTGCCGCTCGAGAGTTTTAGCGAACTCAAAAAAAGTATCTATCCCGCGTTGACCGTTCCAGTTGCGTTTGGTGGGTCTGGCGCAAATTTGCTCGAGTTTGTGATGGCGCAGATTCACCTGGCAAAAGGTGATGCTTCGGTGGCGCTGACGGCTGCCATGAACGCGCACGTGATCAGCGCGGCGGTGGAATCCAAAGCCTGGAATCTCGAGTTGAGCGAACGAATCTTTGGCGCGGTGGTTTCCCGAGGGGCGCTGGTGAACGCGGTGGCGTCCGAACCCGAACTCGGCAGCCCATCTCGAGGCGGGGCGTTCAGAACAATTGCGCACAAGGTCGAGGGCGGCTGGGCTTTGACTGGGCGCAAAACTTGGGTGACTGGCGGCGAATGCCTGGATTTTCTGGTGGTTCATGCCAGTCTGGAAGGCAAGAATTTACTCGAGAAAACCGGCAAGATGATCGTGCCAATGAATGCGAATGGTTTAAAACTCGAGCAAACTTGGTTGGAAGCTTTAAGTTTACGCTCGAGCGCCGCCGATGATGTGGTGTTTGAAGAGGTTTTTGTGCCAGATCAGGACTTTATTGCGCCCAGTCCAAACCATCCAGCCTCGAGCGCCTGGTTTTGGTCGGCTATGGCGGCAACCTACTTGGGCGTGGGTTGCGCCGCCCTGGATGAAGTCGTGCGTTACGCCAAAACCCGAGTTCCAACCGCGCTCGGAAAACCAATCTCGAGCCTTGCAAGCGTGCAGCAAAAAATTGGGCAGATCGAACTCGAGTTAAAAGCTGCTCAGAGCGTCTTGCTCGAGGCTTGCGGGTTGTTTGTCGAAAACGAATCCAACGCTGCCTTGTTGCCGCTTCTGGCTGGCGCAAAGCAGCTTTGCACCAACGCCGCCGTCAGTGCCACCGACTTGTCGTTGCGGGTGGCTGGTGGCAATGCCCTCACACGGTCTTTAAGTCTGGAGCGACACTTCCGCGATGCACGGGCGGGATTGGTGCATCCGCCCAGCGATGAGGTTGCACTCGAGATGATTGGACGTGCAAAACTCGAGGATTGATTTCACGGTATTCTTTTTTCATGACACTCGAGATTCAAAATATTCCTCAAACCTGGGATGTGATCGTGGTCGGCGGCGGCACGGCTGGCGCGATTGCGGGCATTGCTGCCGCTCGAGCGGGCGCGAAAACGTTGGTGGTGGAGGCACTCGGCAGCCTTGGCGGAAGTGGAACGAACGCCCAAGTCACGCCGCTCATGCGTAATGTCTCGAGCGGCAAGAATTTGAATACTGGTATTACCGATGAACTGAAAAACAGGCTTCTCGAGCGCTCAGACGGCGCGGTGGATAAAAACAACAACGACAACTGGTTTAACCCCGAAGGCATGAAGTTCGTGCTCGAGCGAATGTTAGTTGAAGCTGGCGGCGAGATTTTGTATCACACACATTTTGTGGCTGCCGAATTAACAAACCGTAGGGGTGAACCTGCGACCATGCCCGTAGGTGCATTTTATGGTCAAGAATGTGTTCACCCTTTACCGAAAAACGAATCCCTCAAAACAATCTCGAGTCTCGTGGTTCACAACAAAGACGGACTCTCGAGGTTGAGGGCGCACACGTTTATTGATGCGACCGGCGATGCGGATGTCAGTGTCAGCGCAGGTGTGCCATTTGACGCTGGAGATTCCGATGGCATCCATCAATCCATGAGTTTGCGCTTTATTCTGGGCGGGGTTGACCTCGAGAAACTTTGCAGCTTTCTGGCAGAACATGGGCAAGCACAAGAAAGCCAGAAATTCATGCACTTTTGGATGGTCTGGGAAAAAAAATCTTCACTCGAGCCTCTGTTTACCCAAGCCGTGACGGACGGCGTGTTACTCGACCGGGATGGTGATTACTTTCAGGGTTTCAGCATTCCTGGAATGCCCGGTTGCCTCAGTTTTAATTGCCCGCGCCTCGATGCTGATTTGAACGATGGCGCGAGCGCTTGGATACTCTCGAGAGCGCAGGTGGACGGCAAACTGGCGATTGATCGGTTACTCAATTTCTGCCGCAAATACTTAACGGGTTGCGAGAATAGTTTCATCTCGAGCTACGCGCCGATGGTTGGGGTGCGCGAAACCAGACGCATTCGAGGCGAGTACGTGCTGACGCTCGAGGATATTCTTGAATGCAAAAAGTTTGAGGATGCGATTTGCCGCAACCATTACCCTGTGGACATTCACACGCCACGTGGCAAAAAACTGGTTCACGAACGGACAGGGGCATTTCCGTACTTTCAACCCGACGCGTTTCATGAAATCCCGTACCGCAGTTTGATCCCGCTCGAGATTGAAAACTTGCTCGTGCCAGGACGTTGCGCCAGCGCAACCTTCGAGGCGCAAAGTGCGATTCGGGTTCAACAAAATTGTCACAGCATGGGTGAGGCGGCAGGGCTTGCCGCCGCGTGGTGCGCCAGTAAAAACATCGGTGTGCGTGAGGTGTCTGCGCTCGAGTTACGAAAGGCTCTGATCGCCCAGGGTGCAAACTTGTAAACTAAGCCTTATGTCAAAAGACCCAGCCAACCTCGAGAAAGCTTTAGCGAAAAAAGCCCGCAAGCAATCCAAGAAAGATGAATTACGCGCCAAGAAAGCTCGAGTTTCGGGTTTTGTCACGCCAGAAGTCTTGTCGGTCAAAGGTGCGGAAAATTGGGAGCTTTCGACCTGCTGGATCGCCTCGGATTGGCGCGACACCAATAATTTGACGCAAGCCATTGTCACGCGAACCCACGCCAATGGTCGTGTTGCTGCCGCCGCTTTTGTGATTGACTTGGCGTGTTTGGGCGCAAAAAACGCGAGTGTTATTGCCTTTATTTCTGATTACGAATTTAGAACTGAATATTTTAATCGTTTGGGCAGAACGGGAGATTTTGAAGTCTGCTCGAGCGATTTGATTGCCAAAATTGTGGCTACCGGCATTGATTACGCCCGTTCGCTTGGTTTTGAACCACATCCTGATACAAAAGGCGCTTTGAAGTTTTTGCATGATGCACAACCCGAAACGGTCTTGGATAAAGTGCCTACAGGCGGGGAAGATGGTAGACCCTTGTTTATTCAAGGACCGTATGACAACGTTAAAAAAGTCTTGAAAACCCTCGATAAAACTGTTGGCGAGGGCAATTACGGCTTTGTTTCTGCCGAGGATATGTTTGATGACGACGATGATCTTGATGAAGATGACTTTGATAACGAAGACATGGCTGAAATTCTCGAGGGATTCGATGAACAAGAAATCGAGGACGCTGCACAGCTACTCAACAATTTAAATAGCAAAGAAATTGCCTCGCTGCTCGAAAAAGCCCTGGGTGACGAAAATCTGCAAGATCAAAAGACCATTGATGTCAAAGCCAAAAAACTTGAGGAATAAACTCGAGATTTGCAAGGAGAATACATTCATGAACACGATTCATTTCACCCGTGGCATTCCCGCCGACGAATCTTACCCGCTCGAGCAACTGGCAAGTTGTGCCGAAGCCGTGATGCGCGGACCCAATGCGCTCGAGACGATGAAGTACGGCACGGGTTTTGGTTTTACACCCTTGCGCGAGATTCTGGCGGCGCAAAACAATGTGAAGCTCGAGAATGTGATTGTCGGAAACGGCAGTTTGGGTTTCATTGACCTGATGGGCGTCAGCGTTTTAAAAGCGGGTGACACGGTTTTTGTCGAATCACCAACCTATGACCGTGTGCTGACTTTGTTCAAACGGCACGGCATTAACATCGTGGGCATTCCGCTCGAGCCTGACGGCATTAACCTTGAAGCGTTAGAAAAGGCGCTCGAGCTTCACAAACCAAAAATCGTGTACTTGATTGCCGATTTTCAGAATCCTTCGGGCGCAACCATGAGCCTGGTAAAACGTCAAGCGGTGGTTGAACTTGCAGCCAAGCACGATTTTTTGATTCTCGAGGATGCACCGTACCGCCCACTGCGCTACCGTGGCACACAAATTACCAGCTTATTTGATCTCAACCCAGACCGCGTGATGCAAATGTCGAGTTACACCAAACAAATCAGTCCTGGCGTGCGGGTGGGTTCGTTGGTTGGTCCTGCCAAACCTTTGGCGCAACTGGCGAAAGCCGCCAACGACACCTACATTTCCGCCGCATTTTTGGGACAAGCCACCGTGGCAGAATTCTTACAACGCGGGCTGCTCGAGCCTCAACTCGAGCGTTTGCGCAACTTGTACCGCCCACGTTTGGAGGCGATTATCGCAGCGCTCGAGACTCACCTGCCAGATGCCAGTTTCATCAAACCCGACGGCGGGTTTTTCTTGTCGGTCACACTGCCCGAAGGCTCGAGCGTGAGTGTTTTGATGGAACGCGGCAAAGATGTGAATTTGACCTTCACCGATGGACGCGGGTTTTTTCCTGTTGCAAGCGACGGCGAACGCTTTTTGCGCCTGCCATTTTGTGCCGTCACGCCCGACGAACTCAGCGAGGGCATCAAACGACTCTCGAGCATTGTTTAATTCCCTTTGAGATTCGCGCCCGAATCGGTCAGAATGCAACGGTGAGTTTAGAATTGATCCGTGCAACCGCCGAAATAGGTCGTCTCGATGTGGTGGCTGCCAGAATTGCTGGTGTTTCTCGAGCCTTAATGCAAACCTGGGTGCAATCTGGGGCGGTGCTGGTCAACGGCAAACCTGTTATCAAGGGCAGCTTTTACCTGAAGGGCGGCGAGTCGCTCGAGATTCAACCCGTGCCCGAAGCGCCCAGTGATGTGCTGCCGGAGAATATTCCGTTAACGGTTTTGTTTGAGGACGAGCATATGATTGCGATTGACAAACCTGCCGGCATGTTGGTGCATCCCGCCTCGGGCGTGTACTCGGGAACACTGGTGAATGCACTTTTGGGGCGCGTACCCTTGGCGCTCGAGGGTGAGGATTTTGGAGCTGAAGGCTACAGACCAGGCATTGTTCACCGTTTGGATCAGGACACGAGCGGCGTGATGGTCGTGGCAAAAACCCGAGCCGCCCACGCGAGTTTAAGTGCCGCTTTTGCCAACCGCACAACCAAAAAGTTTTACCTTGCGATTACAGTGGGCGTGCCTGCGGAACAAGTTCGGGTCGATGCGCCCGTGGGTCGTCATCCTGTGGCTCGGGTCAAAATGAGCGTCGGCGGCACGAATGCCCGCGACGCCCGCACGGATTTTCTGGTGCTGCGTACCGCGCCGCTCGAGAAACCCAAGTTCGCGTTGGTACAAAGCCAAATTTACACGGGACGCACCCATCAAATTCGGGTGCATTTGCAACACATCAAAACCCCAGTACTGGGCGACACCGTGTACGGTAAAACCTCGAGTTTGATAGACCGTCAAGCGCTTCATGCCTGGCGACTCGAGATTCACCACCCGGTCACGAACGAACTGATTAAACTCGAATGCAGTCCGCCCGAGGATTTTGTGGGCGCTTGGCTTGGGGTTGGAGGCGTCTGGAACAGCCCGAGCAGCCAAAGTTGAGGTTTACTTTAATTCAAAGCCCGCGTTCCCTTTGGCAACTCTCCACCCGCATTCAGCGCGATTGCCGCATCTTGCAGCGCCGTCAACGCCACCCGTTGGGTGAACGGTCCAGTCGAAACCCGAGCGACACCCAGAGCCTCGAGTTCTCGGGCTGGCAGACTGACCCCTGGCACGCTGATGACGGTCAGTTTCTGTTGCCCGAACGCCTCGACCAGCAATTTGATCTCGTCCCTCGCCACAAGTCCCGGTACGAAAACGACGGGAGCGCCAGCCTCGAGAAAGGCGCGTCCACGACGAATTACCTCGTCAAGCGTTTGGCTGCGCGGGGTGTTGGCGTCCGCCCTTATGAGCGCATCGGTGCGGGCATTGAGCACAAAATCGATGCCAGCCTCACGTCCTGCCGCCAGCACGTCCTTGACCGCCGCAACTGCCTCCTCGAGCGGTTTCATTTGATCCTCGAGGTTGCCGCCAACCACACCGGCGGCAATGGCTTTTCGTGCCGTTTCGCCAGGGTTGCCGTAACCGGCTTCAAAGTCCATGCTGACAGGCAGATCGACTGCCGCAACGATGCGCCCAACCATGTCCAGATGAAGCTCGAGTGGAATGTTCTCGCCGTCTTTATAGCCGAAAGTGGCGGCGATGGAATGGCTGGCAGTGGCGAGCGCCGTCGTGCCTGGCGTGGCGGCAACGACCTTAGCCGAAACAACATCCCATACGTTGGTCAGGGTCAGAATCTGCGGTGTGCGGTGAAGCTCGAGAAGAATGCGTGCGCGGCTGGCAAGATCAGTCATGGGCTTTAATATAATCCAATCCTGTTCGGTGTGCGTGTCATGGTCGGTACATCAACAATGTGACCCAACCTCGAGCGCGATCAACGAACCGCAAAGCCCGCCAAAACGATACCGAGGGAAACAAAGGCTAGAGTCCAAGCGCCTGAAAAGCCAAGCTCTGGATGATGAATCCAAAAACAACTTCAAAAACGAGGCTTTATCCCCTCGGGTTTTAACCGTGTCTCATGGAAAAAATCTGCTGCGGGATTAGACTCGAGCCATGAACTTGGTTTTCAAGCTGATGGTAGGGTCAGTCCTCTTGAGCGCCTGCCAAACGAGTCTGCCACTGCCTGCAACCATCAGCCTGAAATGGCATGAAACCCGCACGCTCGAGGCGGTAAAGCTCGAAGTGCGTTTTGAAGCCGTGACCGACTCGAGATGCCCAATCGATGCGGTTTGTATTTGGGAGGGTGATGGCGTTGCCAGTTTTAAGCTTACAGACTTAAACACTGGAAAAGTTGAAACCGTTGACCTGCACACCAACCAAGGCGTTGGTTCGGACAGCAAAACCCTGGCGGGAATCACCGTTCAAATGGTCGAACTGAACCCATTCCCTGGCACACCCAACCCACCTAAATTACCCGAAGGTTACGCGGTCACACTCACCTTGGGTCAAACAAAATAAACCCGATTCTCGAGCAACTGATCCATTCAACGCTGTTCATTGCAGGTCTTCAGTAACCTCGAGCGGCGCTTTCGAGCTTGAAAACCAACTCGAGACAGTCCTTTCGTGACGCGATTTGGTTTGTTCGGGTGCAAACACTGGAGTCTGAACGCCTGACAAGGTAAACTCTGGCTCATGGATTCAAACTTAAAAACCGAATTGATTGCCGGCGTGACCCAAACGCGTCTGGCAGAACTGGCTGGAATCTCGA
>JANLWR010000450.1:0-2847 GCA_031364625.1 Deinococcales bacterium
CGATCAAATCACTTCTTTCAGATTTAACCTCGAGCACAACCAAACTCGAGTACACCTGAAACTGCGCGTTGCTGGCGGCAAGCTCCAAATTTGAATCATCGGGCAAAACGAGAATTCCAGTTTTCCCACGCGTCACAAACATTTGCTCGAGCTTTGCAATGTCCAAACTCGATTTTGGATACCCAGCACTTGCTTCAAGAATCGGCAAGTTTGGATTCTCGAGAAAGATTACTTTCTCGAGAATCTGATTTTGCGCAAAACACGCCCAAAATGATTGCAAGCCTTGAATCAATTTACTCGTGTGCTTTTAAGGCGTGAAGAATCACTCGAGCCTCCTCGACATTCTGAATGGCAAGGCGGTCTGTGGCGCTGAAAAACAACACCAATGCCGCCTGAGCGCCGCTACCAACACTCGCACCACGTCCAACCGTGCCACCCAAAGCATCCGAAACTTCGTAATACAAAACCCGCTCGAGGTTGATGCCTTTGTTACCAGCGCGTACAAACTTTGCCATAATTTCCTCCAAATTTTATGAACTTGTTGTAGGGGCGCTGCTTGCTGCGCCCTGCCTTATTTCCTACAGACCGAGGGCTTTGTTTAACAATTCGCGGACCAAATCTGGTTTGGCTTTGCCGCCGAGGGCTTTCATGATAGGACCAAACAAGGCGTTGATCGCTTTCGGATTCTTCTTCGCGTTTTCCACCACGTCAGGGCTGGCATTCATGACCGTCAGAATCGCGTCTTCAATCGCACCAACGTCGGTGGTTTGCTCGAGTCCACGGTCTTTCACGAGTTGCGCTGGGTTTGCACCTTGCATCACGTCGGGCAGTAAATCTTTGGCAATCTTGCCCGAAATTGTTCCCGCGTCAATCAAAGCAATCAAACTCGAGAGGTGCTCAGGCGTTAACTTCGAGTGTTGAATCTCGAGTTCATTGGCATTTAACCAACCCGAAACATCGCCGTTTAACCAGTTTGCAACCGTTTGCGCCTCGCCCTTGTACGTCTCGAGTGCCGCCTCAAAAAACTTCGAGAGTTGAGTGTTGAGTGACAATGTTTCCGCATCATTTTCTTTTAACCCTCGAGCCACGTAATCGGCTTTTTTCGCGTCGGGCAATCGCGGCATTTTGGCTCGCACCGACTCAATCCAAGCCTCATCAATCTCGAGCGGCGGCAGGTCAGGGTCGGGGAAGTACCGATAATCTGCCTCGCCCTCTTTGGTGCGCATGACAAAGGTTTTCTGCCCCCCCTCATCCCAACCCATCGTATCTTGGGTGACCCGACCACCCGCGTTAATCACCCGAATTTGGCGTTCGACCTCATACTCGAGCGACTTGCCGACGCTTCTGAAGGAATTCAGGTTTTTGACCTCGACTTTTGTGCCAAACGCTTCACCAGGACGCCGCACCGAAACGTTGACATCGCAACGCATTTTGCCCTCTTCGGGACGCGCATCGGAAATCCCGAGCGCCTGGGCTATCGCCTGGACTTTTTGCAAGAAAGCTTTGGCTTGCTCGCCGCCCACAATGTCGGGTTCTGTGACCATTTCGATTAAACAACAACCCGCACGGTTCAAATCCACCAAACTAAAATTTTCACCGTTCGGGTGCATCAACTTCCCAGCATCATTCTCGAGGTGCGCCCGAGTAATCCCAATCCGCGTGCCATTCACCTCGAGCCATCCGTTGCGGGCAATCGGGCGGTCGTACTGCGAGATTTGGTAATTGTGCGGACTGTCGGGGTAAAAGTAATTCTTGCGGTGAAATTGGGTGAAGCCAGAAACATCACAATTTAATGCCAGCCCGAACATCATGCCGTCCTCGACCGCCGCCTTGTTGATGGTTGGCAGTGTTCCAGGCAGCCCAAGCGTGAACGGGTCGGTGTGCGAATTGGGCGCGTCAGAAAAGTAATTCGCATCGACGCTCGAGAACATTTTGGAACGGGTGGAGAGTTGAATGTGAATTTCCAAACCGCAAACGGTTTCAAAGCCAGAAGACATGGGGTTAGTTTAACTTGCCAGGCTCGAGATCAGAAAATGATGTGATAACCGATAGCCAATCGAAACCAGAAACCACCATTTAAAAAAGCCATTGCCCCAGCTTCGTAAAAATACTGACCCTGATCGAAACCAACGTAAGCTTGCCCACCCAAAAACCACGGACTGGTTAACGCTGGCGCGTCTACCCCACCTGCAAAGTAAAATTGCAGTGCCGCAAAACCAGCACCGAAATAAAAACCATCCGACCCAACAGGCGCAAGGTGATACTCGAGATTGATTGCCGCCTGGAAATAGCTAACGATAATCAAGGTATCTCCACCAATATCAGTACGCAAACCCAAACCTTGAACGCCAATGTCTCGCAGAAAAAAATGCAAACTCGAGGGAAGACCAATGGAATACCCAACGCTGAAGCTGGGTTGAACAGGTTCTAATTGCGCGAAAGCAGCAGGTGAAATCAGAAGTATTGCAAAGAAGACAGTTAAGATTTTAAGGAATCGCATAAAAAAGTTTAGCCCTAAACTCGAGTTTTCGTGATTCTCGAGATTTACAACCAATTTTGACGATTCATTTCGTACCATACAAACGGAGAACGCTCTTGCAAATATTCGACTGTTATTTGCTTGGTCATGTATTTGTTCAAGTAATACATTCGCACCCGACGACATGCGGGGCTGTTTAACTTTAGGCGCTCAATTGTTTTTAAAGCCAATTGATGTTGTGCCACAGGCAAATTGGGAACTGGTTCAATCTCACCATTCACCAGCAGTTGAAACACGTGTTCTTGCATCGAAAACGGGTCAAGAACATCCTCAAAATTGCTTTTATTGCCATTCATGATGCCGCAAAC
>JANLWR010000487.1:0-2966 GCA_031364625.1 Deinococcales bacterium
TTGGTTTTTCTTCACAATATCTGAGCCAAAAACCCCTAGACTAAAACAGTGCCGAGCCTCGAGTTACAACCTTACCAACCAGAAGTCACCGTCATCCAATTGCTTGGCGACGAGCACGAACGCGCCCGAAGCGTTACCGAACGCTCGAGTTTGTGGTGCGCGGCGGTTTCGATAGAACCGATTCCTTGGCTCGATCTGGCGGTACAATTGCCCATTCAACTGCGCATGGTCATGGAAATAGGCAAGATTTACGGTTTTGAAATCAATTCCAGCCGCGCTCACAAGGTCTTGCTCGAGCTAACCGGAGTGGTCGCGTACTCGTATGTCACACGCAATATCGCCAGGGGATTTCTTAAATTTATGCCCGTGGTTGGTGGTTTGCTGAATGCGCCAATCACTTACGCAGGAACGTACGCCCTCGGACATGTTGCCGAACGGTATTTCAGAGCCAAACGCGAAGACCTGCCGCCACTCTCGAGCGAAGAGCGCCGCGAATGGTTGACCTCCTTGACTGCCCAGGGCAAACGCATTGCGCAGCAACTCAAACCCGAAGATTTTAAACGGGCGCTCGAGATGCTGACCAAACTGCGACGTCGCCCAAATTGAAAAGAGCGAACTTTTTGTTCGCTCTTTATAAATAATGTCAAGTTCGAGGTTTTAAGGCAGCACCATTGAAATGTATTTCACCTCGAGAAACGCATCCAAACCCCACATGCCGCCTTCGCGTCCAACGCCAGAATTTTTCATGCCACCAAATGGGGCTTGAGGAGCCATCGCGCTCGGCACGGCGTCGTTAACACCCACAATGCCGTACTCGAGGGCTTCGGCAACCCGCCAGGCGCGTCCCAAGTCTTTGGTCCAGATGTAAGCTGCCAGACCGTATTCGGTGTTGTTGGCGGCTTCTATGGCTTCCTCTTCGGTTTCAAAAGTCACGATTGGCGCGACAGGTCCAAAGGTTTCTTCCTCTAGAATTTTCATGCCCGGTTTGACATCGCTTAAAACGGTGGCTTCAAAGAACAAACCGCCAGTGGCTTGACCGCCGCTGACGACTCGAGCACCTTTGGCTACGGCGTCGGCAACGTGATCTTTGACTTTTGCCAAAGTCGCGGCGTCAACCAAGGGTCCAAGATTGGTGTCCAACTCGAGTGGATTGCCCATTTTAATGGTGCTGGTTGCTTTTGCCAAAGCATTTTCAAATTCGGTTTTCAGCTTTTTACTGACGTAAACACGGTTTGTTGCCACGCACTGCTGTCCGGCGTTGCGGTATTTGCTGCCTGCGACAGTCGCGGCTGCCAGTTCAACATCGGCATCATCAAAAACAATAAACGGCGCGTGTCCGCCAAGCTCGAGCGAGATGCGCTTTAAGGTTTTGGCGCTTTGAGAGTACAACAATCGCCCGACTTCGGTTGAACCCGTAAATGTGATTTTGCGAACTCGAGGGTCGTCCATCAGCACTTTGGAAACAGGCACTGGGTCTTGGCAGGGCAGCACTTGAAACACGCCCTTTAAACCGCCAGCCTGCTCCCAGAGTTCGGCAAGGTAAAGCGCGGTGAGCGGCGTCTGTTCGGCGGGTTTGAGGATGAACGTGCAACCTGCCGCCAATGCTGGTCCAACTTTTCGTGCGAGCATTGCCGCAGGAAAATTCCACGGTGTGATGCCGTACACCACGCCCACAGCCTCAAGGCGTGAGAAAGCGCGTTTGTTCGGAAATCTCGAGGGGACGAATTCGCCCGCAATTCTTGTGGCGGCTTCGGCGTACCACGTAATGGCGGTGCTGGTATACACCGCCTCGCCGCGACCTTCGACAATGGGTTTGCCCATCTCGAGGGTCATGGTGCGCCCGAGTTCTTCTTGATGCTCTAAAATCAATTGCGCCCAGCGGTGCATGACGGCGGCGCGTTCAAAGCCAGTTTTGTTCTTCCAGTGCTTGAAAGCTTCAACCGCTGCCTCGAGCGCGATTTTGGCTTCCTCAGTGCCGCAATCGGCGACATTGGCAACCAGGCTTTGATCGAATGGGTTGCGAACTTCAAAACTTTTCTCGAGTTTGTGCCAGTTGCCGTCGATGTAAGCGCGGTTTGAAATTTGGGAAATCATGGTCATGGAATACTCCTTAAAATAATTGCGAGGTTGGGGCGAACCTGCGACCATGCCCGTGAGGTGCATTTTATGGTCAAGAATGTGTTCGCCCTCGGACTATTGCGTGATCTCGAGTCCTGCCACAAAGGTTTTCTCGAGTTTCCAACGTTCTGGTTTGGTGGTAATTGGATTGGAAATCACGACCAAATCGGCATGTTTTCCAACCTCGAGCGTGCCACGGTTACTTTCATCTCCTTGGGCAATGGCGGCTTGCAGCGTGTAGGCATTTAAACTTTCCATAAGCGTGATTCCGTTGCCTTCAACCATCGGCTCAGTCATGGCGGCTTTGATGCCCTCGAGTGGGTCGAGTTCGCGTACCACAGGACCATCGGTCGAAAGCGCAACGGTCAATCCAGCGTCGATCATGGCACGGAGGTTGTAGCAATGCTCGAGAAATTCTTGCGGAACATATTGTTGAAAGTTCGTGCGCAATTCGTGCAAGAAAATCGCTTGAGGCACAACGATCACGCCCAAATCTCGAGATTTGGATAAATGCGTTTTGTTTGCCAAGCCAAAATGTTCGATACGGTGTCGCATTCCGTTCGGGTGCTCACGTTCGAGCCTTCCGTACACCTCGAGAATCTGATCGAGTGCCCTGTCGCCAATGGCGTGCGTGCCGATTCTAAAACCTGCCTGGTGCGCCTCGAGTGCCAGTCGGTAAAGTTCCTCGGTGTCAAACCTTAACATGCCGTAACTGGTGTGCCCGGTGTTGCGAAACCTATCCACTGCCCGAAAAATTCAACTCGAGCTTTTTGCGGGTGGACAGCGTCAAATTTTTTGCCGACGGCGGTTTGTCGGGTGCGACGGCGGCGGTCAGCGTTCCGTTTCGC
>JANLWR010000492.1:0-1816 GCA_031364625.1 Deinococcales bacterium
ATGCCGTTCGCGTTTGCCAAACGCACCAGCACTGGGAAGAGAAGTCCCAGCACCACCAGCACGGCAAGCAATGCGGCATAATTCACGCCCTTACCCTAACCCGACAGGCACTTAAGCGGCAACCAAGAAGCTCAAATCACATCCAAACCAAGCCCATCAAAAAACCCACGGAGCGGATAACTCGAGATAACCCCGCGAATACCACCAAGACTGAAATTCTCGGTGCTCATGCGTTTTTGCATGGTTAATCGTTGCTCTTCGGGCATAAGCCCCATGCGGGAGGTTGGACCCACCTGTGAGGCGTGGGCTTTTAACGCCGCCATTTTCTGATCCAAATACGGTGAAATATCGTGACCAAAGGCAACCGTTGACCTCGAGACGCCGTACAATTCGGGGTCGAGTCCTGGCGTGGGACTGGCATTACTGGCAAACATCATGCGGGCAATTTCGGTCGGCATTGCCGTGTAAAACAAGCGTTGCGGTGCACCATCAAAATCCCCGCTCGAGAAAAACGCTGCCAGTGCCGCGCTGTGAATCACCAGATGGTCTGGATGCCCATAACCGCCGTGCGGGTCAAAGGTTAACATCACTTGAGGTTTAATGGCAGCAATCACATCACGAATTTTTTGTTCCATCTCGAGCGGGTCGGCGTTGATGCTGGCGAGCGGGTCATCTTTACGAAGTCGCTCGAGCCGTCCAGAATCGTGATACCCCAAAAAAATGGGTGGATTGATGCCCAGCGCCTTGCAGGCGTTTTGAAGCTCAGTTTCACGGAGCGCACCGACATCTTTGACCTCGCCCAAGACTGGATCGGTGACTTTTCCTGCCTCACCACGGGTCGAACTGATTAAGGTCACGTCCACGCCCAGCTTTGCGTAATGCGCCAGCGTCCCGCCGCTCGAGAAGGCTTCATCGTCAGGGTGGGCGAACACGGCAAGCAGAGATGGTTTCACCAGACCAGTATGACCGATTTATAAGTGTTGAAAAGACTTTTCACATTCATTTCAAGCGACCCAAAAAAAGAACCGTAACCATGAAGGTACGGTTCTTTAAGTCAAAACGGCGCTTTAACTTGGCTTGCTCAAATTAAAGCTCGAGTTTTGCTGAACGCATTGCGTTCCAACTCGGTTTGATCCAAGATTTAATCATTGATGACCTGGGTTGGTACGGCTTTACCAGTTCCGACGCAGAACGTTACGCCTTTAATTGTGACGCAAAGCTTCCACTTTTCGATTGTTGGATTTGGTTGAGTGTGAGCGGCTGCCAGCGATGAAGGGACGAGCATGGCAGTGGCGGTGACGATGGCGACCAGACCGAGTTGAACTTTGCGTGAAATGTTTTTCATAAGTGCCTCCTTAAGGCATCTCGAGTTTGCTCGAGTTGAGATGAGCGGTTTGCCGAACGCGAAACCAGTGTTGGCTTGGTATGTGCTAACCTCCTTTCCTTAAACTTGAGGTCATGATGCGCTCGAGGCTGGGACTTGGCAGGGAAAATGCTGGGAAACAATTTTGTAGCCTTTCACAAAGGCGCAAACGATCTACTGGGAAAAACTCGAGGCACAAAAAAACTGCCAAGGATGTCTTGGCAGTTGGGCGCTCGAGGTTAAGTTTTTGGTTTTAGGGTTGGGTGCAAGGCGCGGAGCTTCGGCAATGAGGAACTTCTGATGATGGCGGTGGTGGTGGCGGTGGTGGTGGCGGTTGAAGAACTGTTGTTCTGGGAATAGGACTGACAATCGTGCTTCTTGGTCCGGCAAACACTGTACTCAGCGATGAGATGGCAATAACCGCAGCGACCATCGAAATAAAGCGAATTGACC
>JANLWR010000540.1:0-4370 GCA_031364625.1 Deinococcales bacterium
TAAAGCTTCGACGCAAAGAAAATTCCGATCATCAGCGGCACACCCCGTTTGGCTCGAGATTGGTTGAACAAAATGCCAACGTGACCGAAGAACGAGAGCCTTCGACGCCTTCAAGTCATACGTTTAGACGATCACCGCCAACATCGCCTCTCGAGGGAATACTGCGGTCTTTGGTTTTAAGGGAGAATAGACATGAACAACATCAATCGTGTTGCAGTATTGTTGGCGACGCTTTGCGCCGGGCTGGTCGGTTGTCCGTCGGGTCCAGATCAAAGCGTCGTTAAAGAATTGAGTGGCACCGTCAGCTTGGGGGCTGGACTGAGCGGTCTGCCGATTCAGGTGGGTGCTGCCATCGGGGTCAACCGCTCGCCCGAACGCCCTACTTTTGTGCCCGCCGAGGTGCTGGTTAAGTTCACATCTGGCGTTCGCAGCCAATCGAAGCTCGAGCATCTGGGCTTGAGCGGTGCGACGCTGACCCAGGTGGGAGTGCTCGGTGTGCTTGGCGCAGGCGTGTACAAAGCCAATTTTGCTGGGGCGCTGCTGAAAACGCGAAGCGTTGAGAATGCGACCCTCGAGCTGGTCCGGCAGTTGCAGGTCCGCTCGGATGTCGAATGGGCGCAACCGAACTTCATTCAGCACCTGAACGCTGTACCAAACGACCCTCAGTATGCGCAGCAATGGCATTACCAAAGCATCAACTTACCGAACGCCTGGAACCTTGAAACCGGCGCGACCAATCCCGTGACGGTCGCGGTGGTGGACTCTGGGGTGCTGTCGGGGCATCCAGATTTTCAGGGAAAATTGCTGCCCGGTTACGATTTTTACAGCGACCAGCAAACCTCCCTGGATGGCGACGCACGTGACGGCAACCCCGAACAACCCGCAACGCCGGGTGTGCAAACCGATTATCACGGTTCGCACGTGGCGGGCACGATTGCCGCCGCGACCAACAACGCCTTCGGGGTGGCGGGCGTTTCGTGGGGCGCGAAAATCCTGCCGGTACGCGCGTTAGGGCTGATCGGCGGGTTTGTTTCTGACATCACCGATGGGATGCTCTGGGCGGCAGGCATCAGTGTGCCGGGTGTGCCCGACAATACCAACCCGGCGCAGGTCATCAACCTCAGCCTTGGCGGGTACGGCGCGTGCAGCAATTACCCGATTTATCAAGCCGCAATTGACCAGATCAACGCCAAAGGCGTGGTGATCGTCGTCGCGGCTGGCAACGAAAACAGTGATGCCAAGGACACCAGCCCCGCGAGTTGCAAGGGCGTGATCACGGTTGGCGCGACGAACTTGGCGGGCGACCGAGCGCCGTACTCCAATTACGGTTCTCGCATTGACCTGATGGCTCCCGGTGGCGACATGAGCAAAAGCGCAGACGGCGGCGTGCTGAGCCTGAGTAGAAACGACGCCACGAAAGAGTTCAATTACATCTTTGACCAGGGCACAAGCATGGCAGCACCGCACGTCGCGGGCGTGATCGCGCTCCTAAAAAGCCGCGACCCGAATCTGAGCGCCGCTCGAGCGCTCGACGTGCTGAAACGTAGCGCCGTGCCGCTAACCGCCACCGCCTGCACGGGGACTGGCACGGCGAAGCTGCCCGCCGACTGTGGCGCGGGACTGATTGACGCGGCGGGGGCGCTGCAACTGCTGGGCACAACCCCGCCACCGACTGGAGATTTCAGCCTCAGCCTCAGCCCCTCGAGCGCGACGGTTGCGCCCGGCTCGAGTGCGAGTGCGACCGTGAACATCTCAAGGGTTGGCGGTTTCGCCGATGTGGTGAGTTTGACTGCGGTTGGCGTGCCGACGGGCATCACCGCGACCTTTTCCGGCGTCACCGCGACCCAAGCAACCCTGAGTGTCGCGGTCGGCGCAGCCGTGACCAAAGGTACTTACAGTATCACCGTGCGCGGCAGCGCCGGCGTCAAGACCCGCGATGCGAGCCTGAGCTTGAGCGTGCAACCGCCTGCACCGACCGCGACGATCCAAGGCACGGTCGTCTTGGCTTGCTTCTACGCGACCGACGCGTGCGACGCGAACAAAAGTCAGCTCGTACCTGTCGGCGGCGGCAGCCAGAGCGCCGCGTTCAGCGCCACCAAGCTCGAGGATGGTCAGTACGCGCTGATCGCCTGGCAGGACGTGAACGGCAATCAAAAAGTGGACAATGGCGATCTGATCGGCGTGTACACCCAGAACAACACCCTGACCGTCGTGCGCCCACCAAAGGCGAGCCTCAACCTGAGCGTGACGGTCCTGAGCACCGCCCCACCCTCGGCTCAGCCGCTCGAGGCGAAGCTGATGGGCGATTGGTTGGCTTTAGCCAAACCCTGAGGGGCAAGCGCCCGAATGCTTGCAGCGCCGACACGAGCCTGAAGATTTTTTGTCGAACACCAACTTCACACCAGTCTTTTGATCGTGATGCTCGAGCAGCCAAGACCGCCATTCGGCTCGAGTTTGGGCGTAAAACTGATCGAGAGGTAGTTTGAGCTGCGCCATGATCTATTTTACAAAAGGTTTTGCTCGAGTAAACCAAGCACCTCTTGGCTGCGCTCGAGGATGGCTTGACGTTCACTTGGGTCGCGTTTGTTCCAAGCGGCAACGGGAATGCTCATTCGTGGATTGCTTTTGAACCGTGAACCGTGACGGTCTAAAAAATCCCAGTACAAACTCGAGAAAGGACAGGCGGTCTCGCCCGAGGTGAGTTTGGGATTGAAGGCGCAGCTTTTGCAGTGGTTGCTCATGCGCGAAATGTACGCTCCGCCCGCAATGTAGGGCTTGCTGGTGAAGCCTCCCGCGTTGGCGTACTGGCTCATGCCGATCACGTTTGGCGTCACCACCCAATCAAAAGCATCAACGTACATGCTTAAAAACCAATCGTTGATCGCCTGCGGTGAAACCCCTGCCAGCAGCGCAAAATTTCCCAGCACCATCAAGCGTTGAATGTGATGCGTGTGACCAGTCTCGAGGAGTTGCGCAACCGCACTCGAGACGCAGCGCATTTTTGTTTTGCCCGTCCAGTAAAAATCTGGCAATTCTCGGGTTGCGTTTAATTGATTCTCGAGGCGCAGAGCGGGCATTTGCCTTCGGTAGACGTGGTGCATGAATTCTCGCCAGCCCAGAATTTGACGAATAAAACCCTCGATGCTTTGCAGCGGCACATGGTTTTCTGGCTTACTGGCAAACTCGAGCGCGGTTTCACAAACCTCTTTGGCGGACAGCAAACCGATGTTGATGGCGGGTGAAATCAGGCTGTGGTAAAGCTGATGTTCGCCCTCAACCATCGCATCTTCAAACGGTCCAAAATTAACAAGACGATGCTCGAGAAAATGATTCAAGGCTCGCAAGGCTTCTACTCGAGTGACTGCCCAACCAAAGTTCTCAAGAATACCTGGATGCCCCTTAAACGTCCCCTCAACCCAAGCCAGCACCTCGAGCGTGATGGCATCGGGCGTGAACTCGAGTTTTTCTGGGAAGACATGCCCCGCCTTGGGGGTTTGACGGTTGTCGGCATCAAAATTCCAAGTGCCGCCCAAAGGTTGCGAGCCGTCCATCAACCAGGCGGTTTTTTGGCGCATCTGACGGTAAAAAAATTCCATGCGCCACTCTTTTTTGCCTTTCGTCCAGGCATCAAATTCATCATCGCTCGAAAGCCACAAGGGATTTGGCAGCACCTCGAGTTGCCCCCCAAGTTCCGTCATGGTCTGAGACAAAGCCTGCGCCACGCCAAAATCGCTCGGCTGCATCAAACCAAGCTCGAGCTTGGGAAATTCGGCGACGTGCGCCCGCAAACCATCCTGAAACGTCTGACAACTGCGGTAATGCACTTTAAAACCGCGCTCCTCGAGTTCGAGCCGAAAATGCCGCATGGCAGAATAGACCAGCACCAGCTTTTGCTTGTGATAACCCACACTGCGACCTCGAGCCGTGCTCTCGAGCATCAGAATTTGAATGCTCTCGGGTTTGAAATGTTCCAAAACCTTGTGGTTGAGTTGATCGCCAAGAATCAATAAGTGCTGCACGGCTTTAGGTTAAACCAAACCCAGCCCAGATGCTGCGCCCCAGAACGCATTCTAAGAACCAAACCAATTCCGACTATTCTGCTCGGACTAAAGCTTAAGAATGCCTGTGCTTGACGCAATCAAAACTGTTTGGCATACTGTGTTAACTCAGGACGAAATACCCAACGTCACTTTGAGAATCTGCTAGACTTTAAACAGTTCACAAGGAGGAAACAACATGGCTCATATTATCGGACAACCCTGCATCGGAACAAAAGACAGCGCCTGCGTCGAGGTTTGCCCAGTCGAGTGCATCTACGAAGGTGACGATCAATTCTTCATTCACCCAGACGAGTGCATCGATTGCGGCGC
>JANLWR010000555.1:0-1746 GCA_031364625.1 Deinococcales bacterium
ACGAAACCGTCGGCTGAGAAACACCCGCCAATTTTGCCACGTCGCTCATGGTTGGGACACGTTTTGATTTTGAGACTCGAGCCATAAATAATGCTCCCTGGTTGGGATGTATACGAATAAATACCTATACGAATAAGTGAAAGAATGACAGTATGCAACCAGGACTTATCAAAAGTCAAGAGGTCATTAGAGCGGATGCGTAATGCAAGAAATTTTCGTGTTTTAAGTACCTCCTGTTTAAGTTTGACAGATCTACCGTCAAACTTAAACCGACTAAAAGGAGTAAGGATAACGTATCTCACGCGAAATTCTGGAGTTCTGCGCCTTTTGGCAGAACGGAAGAATGAAGTCGGGAGATACTTAACACCAATTCGAGCATTGAATTGAACAAGCAGTAAAGCCTAGACCATGCGTGATGAGTCTGCTCTCATCGTGCGTGCTCGAGAATCAATTTAAACAACATTCTTGAGGTGAGAGATGCTCAGCGAAGAAGAAAAAGCCCGTATACGAGCCGAAGAGGAGGCTCGAGCCAATCAAAAACTCGAGGTGCAGGAAGAACGTCAAAAAGCACGGGCAGCACTCGAGTTTCGAGAAGCGGTCAAAGTCGAATTGAATCCAAAACGGGTATTTCGTTGGTGGATTGGGGTGCTGGTGTTGGTGCTGGCAACGGCGGCGGGAGCGGGTTGGTGGATCACACGCCCCAAGCCGCCAATCATCTCGAGCGCCCCGATTCAGGGCGGCATTGAAGACAGCGAATTGATTGCCAAATGCCAAGTCGAAGTGCAAAACAGTTTGAGTTTTAACGGACAACTCGAGTTTGGGCTTGACGGCGACGCGGCAAGTCAGTTTTTTGTCAGCGCCGACGGTAAAACCTGGGATTCTTGGGTGCGATATCAAGACGCCAAAATCGGCACGGTGCGCCGCAATTTTTCGTGTTCGTTCACAGTTGCTGACTGTGTTTTTAATGTGCGATTTTTAGACAAGGAGTGAGTTTATGAAAAAACTGTTGTTGGGTGTATTGGCGGCTGGATTGGTCTTCTCGAGCGCAAAAGCCGAAACCGTGAACGTGCCGCAAAACAAGATCGAACTGGGTTGTAAAGACAGCAAATTCAACCTCGAGCGACTCAATTTTTTACTGCTCGATGAAACTTACCGAGCTTGCACGCTTCGTTTGCCGCTGGCACTCAAGGAGCGTTGGGGCGGACGACGCAATTTTTATTTCTTGCCGCGCATCAGCGTCGCGCTTTTCACCCAAGACAAAGACAGCAAAAATGGTCGTTGGACGCCGCTCGGCAGTTTTGGCAACCCAGAAGACGACCTGCTGCACAGGATGATCTCGAGCAAAAAGTACAAACGCGCCGAACTGTTCGGCAACCTCGAGAAACCCTTGCAAGACTGGGCGGGCGCAGACCGAATTCCAAAAGTGTTGGGCATTGAGGGGCGCATGAGCGTTTGCGTCAGTCCAGTCTATGCGGGCGAAGCGCCGTGCGTGACGTTTAACATCAATGCGCGGTACAACATTTACAAGCGCTAGCTCGAGTCAGGTACGATGGGTCATGAATCAAATTCAGGACTTGACGGGTTTTCCAGAATTGCGATCTCGAGTGCTCGAGGGCATGAAGGCGTTTCAAGTGCCTGGTTTGGCGCTGGGCATCATTCAAGACGGGCAGTGGTTCGCCGAGGGTTTCGGTGTCACCAGCATTGCCAACCCGCTTCCGATCACCACCGACACGACCTTCCAGATTG
>JANLWR010000571.1:0-4114 GCA_031364625.1 Deinococcales bacterium
GCACGCAGTGCTGGAGTGTCCTAAAAATAGGGGAGGACTAAAAGCCTTGGATTTTGCTGTCTTGGACGGGATTACCAGGATCAACATACTTTTAGCCCTGTCTCAATCAATTAAACCCATAACAAACTCGAGAACAGTTACGACTCGAGTTTCCAACGTGTGCCATCGACCGTATCCTCGAGTTGCACGCCCAAAGATTTCAGGCGTTCGCGCAGGGCGTCAGAACTTTTGAAGTCGCGGTTTAAACGGTAGCTTTTTCTGGCTTCAATCGCTATCTCGAGCAAGCCCTCGAGCAAACCTTCCTTGCCCTGAGTGGCTTGACTGGTATTGGCTGGGAACAACCCAAAGACAAAACCAGCGAGCTTGTCAAACGTTTCCAGCCCCAACTCGAGCGAGTTTTTATTGTTGGTGATTGCAGTTGCATTAAATTCTTTGGTCATGGCAAACAATGCCGCCAGCGCTTCTGGCGTGTTGAAATCATCGTCCATCGCGGTTTCAAACTGCTCTCGAGCAATATTGATCTTTTTCTCAAAAGCGGCATCGTGTCCAGCCGTTGCAAGTTCAGTTTTGCGAACCAGTTCGCGGCGCGTTTCTCGGAATCGACTCAAGACGCTGGTGGCGGCGGTGATGGTGTCTTGTGAGAGTTCTGCCACGCTGCGGTAATGGCTTTGAATGTAAATCAGACGCAGCACCATTGGGTCGTGCGCGGCGTAAAAATCTTGCAGGGTCGTGAAATTCCCTTTAGATTTGCTCATCTTTTCACCGTTGATGGTCAGCATGTTACCGTGCATCCAGTAACGGGCAAACTTGTAGCCCGCACCTTCGGCTTGGGCAATTTCGGCTTCGTGATGCGGAAATTGCAAATCCAAACCGCCCGCGTGAATGTCAAAATTTTCCCCCAAGTATTTGATCGCCATTGCCGAGCATTCAATGTGCCAGCCCGGAAAACCCTGTCCCCAAGGCGATTTCCAACGCATTAAATGTTCGGGTTCGGCAAATTTCCAGAGGGCAAAATCGAGCGGGTCTTCCTTATCCTCACGCACGTCTTCTCGAGTGCCAACCTCGAGTTCGTCAATCTTGCGCCCGCTTAACTTGCCGTAATCTGGGTCAGACCGCACCCGAAAGTACACGCTGCCGTCACGTTCATAAGCTTTGCCCCTGGCAATTAAAGTTTCTACCATTTCAATTTGCTCGAGGATATGCCCCGTTGCCCTGGGCGCAATGTTGGGTTTTTGCACGTTGAGTTGTTCCATGTCGTGAAAGTAATTCCACATGTACTTCTCGGCAACTTCCATCGGCTCGAGTTGCTCGAGTTTGGCGCGTTCACCGATGCGGTCATGCCCGTCGTCGCTGGTTTCGTCGGTGATGTGACCCACGTCGGTGATGTTGGAGACAAACCTGACCTTAAAATTTCGGTAGGCGAACCAACGGCGGATCACATCGAATGCCACGGCGGTTTTACCGTGTCCGAGATGCGCGTCAGAATAGACGGTGGGTCCGCAGAGGTACATGCCGACGCGCCCTGCTGTGGTCGGCACAAATTCTTCTTTTTGCTTGCTTAGCGTGTTAAATAACCTGATGGTCATGGGAATATCCTTTCAATAAAAAAACTCGAGACAAAGCTCGAGCGAAGATTCGGGTCAAAAATTCAGACTCAAAACCGCTCTAGGGGTATGCACAACAACCATGCAGGGTGACTCGAGGATAAAACATGGGCTAATTATACATGCGAAAAGGCTCGATTTGGTAATCCGCGCTTCACGGGAGTAGACTCAAAGAATCATGAATGCTCCAAATTGGCAACAAGATGCCATCCCACCACCCTTGCGGTAACGCTCGAGGGGTAAATTTATTTTCGCAATTTTTTCAGTTCGAGCAAACAAACCTTGCTCGAGAAGAGGTTTTTTATGGGTCAAATAGAACTTAAAACCGCTCTGCCAGGACCAAATTCTCTAGCTTTGCAAGCCAGACGCGCCGCCGCCGTCTCGAGCGCTTTGGGTCAAGCCAACCCTGTCGCCATCAAACGCGCCAAGGGATCGATGCTCGAAGATGTAGACGGCAACATGCTGGTTGATCTGGCGGGTGGCATTGGCGTGTTGGCGGTTGGTCATGCGCCCGAAAGCGTCAAAGCGGCTCTTCACAAGCAGGTGGACGAGTATTTGCATATTTGCAGCATCGTGGCAAATTACGAGCCTTACGTCGAACTGTGCGAGAAGTTAAACAGTTTGACCCCGGGCACGTTTGCCAAGAAAACCTTGCTTTCCAACGGTGGCGCGGAAGCCGTCGAAAATGCCGTCAAGTTTGCACGGCGTTTTACAGGTCGCGCTGGCATCATTGTCTTTGAAGGCGCGTACCACGGACGCAGCAACCTGACCATGGCAATGACCAGCAAGTACAGCCTCTTCAAAAAAGGCTTTGGACCCTTCGCCCCAGAAGTCTACCGTTTGCCCATGCCAAACTTGTACCGCACGCCAAAAGGCATGAGTCAAGCCGATTACCTCGAATGGAGTTGCTGGAACCTCGAGAATGCGCTGGTGGCGCACGTTGACGGCTCCGCCTTGGCTGCCATCGTAATCGAACCCATCGTCGGCGAGGGCGGCTTTATTCCAGTACCGAAAAAATTCCTCGAGAAAATCCGTGAAATTTGCGACAAAACAGGTGCAGTCATGATTGCCGACGAGATTCAATCGGGATCGGGACGCACGGGCAAAATGTACGCGATTGAGCACACGGGCGTTGTGCCAGACATGGTCATCAGCGCCAAATCACTTGGCGCAGGGCTACCGATTTCAGCCGTCACAGGACGCGCCGAAATTCTCGATTCGCCGCACGTCGGCGGCGCGGGAAGCACTTACGGCGGCAATCCCCTCGCTTGCGTTGCCGCACTCGAGGCAATCAAAATTCTAACAAGCCAAGAAGCCATCGACGGCGCTGCCAGAATCGAACGCATCGTCCGAGAAATTTTTGAACCCATGCAGCTCGAGATTCCAATTTTAGGCGATGTGCGCGGCGTTGGCGGCATGATGTGCCTCGAATTTGTTCACGACCAAGCCAGTAAAGAACCTTGGATGGAAATTGTGCCGCAAATCGTCAAAGGTTGCCTCGAGGGCGGTGTAATTCTGCTTCGCGCTGGGTTATACACCAACTGTATTCGTTTCCTACCCGAAGTCACGATTGACGAGGCATTGTTCCGTGAAGCGCTCGAGGTTGTGGCTGGCGCGATTCGTCAGGTTTACAAAGCCAATCAAGCGGTGGCAGCAGATTGAACCAGTAGGGTGAAACATACGTGCAACGCGGTGCGCAAGATGCACCCTACAATCTCCAGTTGGAAAAGAGAAAAGAGTCTCGAGTGAGACTGTAATTGAGTCAATCTCCCTTCTCCCGATGTTGGGAGAAGCGATTCCGCCCGAAGCGCCGCAAGCCCGTTAGGTGCTGTCTTTAGCGGCAAGAAGGTGCATCTTGGAATCAAGAAGGGTCGGGGATGAGCGACCTTGCCCGCCAGGTGCGTTTTATGGTCAAGAGAGGGTAGACAGCGCAATCACTTTTCTTCGTTTGACAAGACCCTCGAGAGAAACAACAGGTAATCCATGATGACACTCCCAAAAGCTTTACTCTCGAGCCGCGACAAGCGCTTCAGCGTCGTGCAATCCGAACCGTGGATGGCAAGTCAACTCGAGGCGATTCAACGCGCCAGTTTTCCTGATTTGGCAGAGCATGAATTGGCGCTCGAGAAACATTACCTTGCGCAAATGGCGGTGTTTCCTGCGGGTCAGCACGCGATTCTCGAGAATTCAACTGGGCGCGTGGTGGGTAGCTCGAGCGATTTGCGCCTTCATTTGGATTTATCGCATTATCAGCACAAATTTCTCGAGGGGGTGGGAAATAATTTCTTTACGACCCATATTGCTGACGGGGATTGGTTGTACGGTGCGGACATCGGCGTGATGCCCGAATTTCGAGGGTTGGGTTTGGCAAGTTTGTTGTACGCCAGGCGGCAAACCTTGGTGCGTGAACTTGGTTTGATGGGGCATGTGGCTGGGGCAATGCCCAAAGGTTACGGCGCGTTTAAGAACAAGTTACCGATTGAAGAATACGTCAATGATGTCATCACCGG
>JANLWR010000583.1:0-1606 GCA_031364625.1 Deinococcales bacterium
CCTGCCGAGGTTGAAGCCCCCGCGCTCGAGACGGTTTCGTTTACCAAACGCGGTGCCTGGGAAGCGCTCGACCTCGAGACGATTCCAAAACGCCTTTACTCCGAAATCATGCGTGACCTGGATTTGGTTGTGTCCGTGGCACACGTTGGCGGTGTTGACCCCGAAGCCTCGCAAAGCACCACCGAAATGCGGGCGGCGTTGCTCGAGGAAACATTGCGGTTATTAAAGATTGCCAATGTCAAACTCGAGAAAAACGTGGCGTTGATCGACGGGCAGGTTGGGCGTTACAGCGTTCATTTGGGCAGCGCGGTGGTGCATCAACAACCCGGCGGCGCGATTTGTTTGGTGGCAGTGCCAAACCAAGCCAGGGGCAGAATTTTCTTGCCGTTTGCCGATTCCGACCCGCGTACCGCAGAAGTGATTGCCAAAGTGATTATGCTCGCCAAAGATTCGGAGATTCAAGACCCGATTTTGCTGCGGCAATTGGTGGCATAAGACTCGAGTTTGCAAAAATAACTTCCCATGTGTGGCGTTCGAGTCAAGTGGTCAGCACTCGACTCGAGCGCTATCTTTGGGGTTTTCTGGTCAAGAGGACATGAAAATCATTCGCGTCTCATCACAAACAGTGAGCTTTATTTCCAATTTTTAGTAACTCGAGCTACAAAACTTGCTAAGTTGGTCACACAATTGCGTTCATTGTTTTCAGCCCAAAGCCAAAAAACGCCGTATTGCGTTAAGCCTACCTTTAGGTTCGCGCATGAGAACAAATCTGTCGTCCGTGGCGCAATTTTGATCTTCAATACCTCTTAGGCTTCTACTGAGTAAATCACCAGGAGGTTATTTATGAAGCTAAGTTTTATATCTGCCGGTCTTGCCCTTACCGCCGTTCTCGCCGCCTGTAACCCAACGCCCCCCGCCCAAGCCAGCATCCGAGCGGTTCATGCCTCGGTGGACACCCCTGCGGTGGACATTTTGGTGGAGAGCACCAAAGCGGGCGGTCCAATCGAGTTTAAAAGCGCCTTCCCAGCCACGGGTTATGCCGCCGTGGATTCTGGCGTTCGCAACATTAAAGTCTGCGCCGCGCCAGCCGACACCGCCTGCCCGATCAATGCCAGTCCAACCCTCGTACCGAGCACAAAATACACAATTATCGCCGTTGGCACGTTGGCAACCACAGACGATACCGGTACTGACGCCCGTCCACTCGAGCCTTTGGTCCTTGCCGATACGGAATCCGCGCCCGCCGCCGGCAAAGCCAAACTTCGTTTGATTCACGGTGCGTCGTTGGTCGCTGCGAAAACCGTAGATGTTTACATCACCGCGCCCGCCGCCGACCTTGCGACCGCCACGGCAATCAAAGCCGGTTTCAACTACAAACAAGACAGCGGCTACATCGAGGTTGCCGCCGCCAGTTACCGCGTTCGGATTACCGCACCTGGCACAAAAACCGTTTTGATTGACACGGGTGCAACGGGCGTGGCATTGGCTGACGGCAAGTTGTACACGGGTATCGCCGTGAACCCAACGGGTTTGAGCGGCGTCATTTTGCTGGGCGATAACTAAAAACCCTGGCTCGAGTTCAATCCCGTCGCATTTTTTGCGGCGG
>JANLWR010000590.1:0-1680 GCA_031364625.1 Deinococcales bacterium
CCCGTGAGGCTGGCGTGCGTGGACTTGACAGACAAATTCAAAAAGTCACCCGTAAAGTCGCTCGAGAATCACTCGAGAAACCTTGGGAAGGCATGAAGCAAGTCAACGGTAAGAACATCGAAGATTACCTTGGCGTGCCAATGTTTGAAGTCGAAACCAAAGAGAAAGAATCTCAAGTTGGCGTTGCCCAAGGTCTGTACTGGTCAAGCGTCGGCGGCGGTTTACTGGTCATCGAATCGCTCGCCACGCCAGGCACGGGCAAGATCAGCTTCACGGGTTCGCTCGGCGATGTCATGAAAGAATCCGTTCAAGCCGCAATCGCCTACCTCCGCGCCCACGCCACGACCTACGGCGCTCATCCAGATTTCTACAAGAACCTCGACATTCACGTTCACTTCCCGTCTGGCGGCACACCCAAAGATGGACCAAGCGCGGGCATTGCCATCGCCACCAGCGTCATCAGTGCCATCACCAAACGTCCCGTTCGTGCCGACATTGCCATGACCGGCGAGATTTCCCTGCGCGGCAAAGTCCTGATCATCGGCGGCGTCAAAGAGAAACTGCTCGGCGCGTACCAAGCCGGCATTCGCAAAGTCATCATTCCCAAAGGTGACGCCCCGTACCTGAAAGACGTGCCAGACACCATCAAAGCCGAACTCGAGATCACCCTAGTCGAAGAGGTCGCGCAAGTGCTGGACATGATGCTCGAGCCTCAACGCGAAGAAGACAAGCTTGCGATTGAACAAGCAGTTATTACCATGCCGCCAGCAAGCCAACCCACACAGCAACCAGGCGTTTAAGGTTTAAGAAATTTAGGAGGCTCGAGTGTGATGCTCGAGCCTTTTTTTTGGCTATTAAAAATCTCGAGCACCGTGGACAACGCCAATGATTTCTACTTTTTCACGTTCGATTCGGTAGAAAATCCGGTACGGAGTTTCACTCAGTTCTCGAACCTGTAACTCCTGAAGTTTAGGATTGATACGACCCATCTCAGGAAAATCACCAAGTACATCAGCTCGAGCCACCAAGCGATTGATTAGACGCTGGGCGTACAATTCCGATGTTCGAGATGCAAAATTAAAAATAGCCTCGAGTTGCTCTTTCGCCTGATCTGACCAGATCACCTTCATTGTTTTGATAGGTTGAACTGTGCCCGAATTGCGTCCGAATCGTGAACTCGCCCTTCATTAAGGTCTTTGATGCCAGTTTCAACCATTTGACGAATGTAAATCTCGTACATCAAATCGTCCCAAGTGGAATCTTCTTTTAACGCGTCCACCAAACGGTGTGCTTCTTCTCGAATGTTCATGCGAAATAGTCTAGCCGAATTTGAAAAAGAAGTCGTGAGTTTTGATGACTTTTTCTTTGCCTGGGAATCTCGAGTTTTAAAATCCGTATTGCTCAGGTTTTGCGATTTTCGAGCAAAGCGCTACAATCAAAACATGAGCGCAACTGCCAAAAATAAAACTCGAGCCAAAAAACAAAGCACCGTCGATTTTTTGCTGGCAACCGCTGACCGCATTGCCAAAGAAGCTCCTGCCAGTGAACTTGACAAACTCCCTAAAGACGGTGGCAAAAACCTTGACCATTATTTGTATGGAGCGCCTAAACGATGATTAGAACGGTATTTATTGATGCCGCTTGTCTTGTATGAAGGAAGTTCGCGTTTGATGCTTGAGC
>JANLWR010000597.1:0-5516 GCA_031364625.1 Deinococcales bacterium
ACAAAAAAGATGGAGGTTTGGACACCAAAGGACGCCGTGCAGTTCCTTGATTTTGCACAGCAAGACCGTTTACATGCAGCTTGGTACTTGGCTCTCTTTGGTGGCTTGCGACGTGGTGAGCTTGTTGGCTTACGTTGGCAAGATGTAAACCTCGAGCAAGCACAAGTCACTGTGAATCAAACACTGGTAGCTGTCAAAGGCAAGCTCGAGGTGAGTGAACCCAAGACCGAAAGCAGCAAGAGAACAATTTCAATCTCATTGGACACGGTGGCAGTTTTACAGGCACACCTTGAAAGACAGAATCTCGAGCGTGAACGCTGTGGGGAAATCTGGCACACCACGGGTTACGTTTTTACGACCAATATCGGTACGCCGATCAACCCTGCAAATTTTGGACACGCTTACAAGCGTGTGGTTAGGGCTGCGGGAGTGCCTGATATTCGACTTCACGATTTGAGGCACACGAGCGCCAGTCTTGCCATCAAACGGGGTGACAGTCCGAAGGTGGTTTCTGAACGTTTGGGACACAACAATGTAGCATTTACCCTTAACAACTATGTCAAAACCTACGGCTCACAACGTCGTGAGGCTGCCCTTGGCATTGCTGACTTGTTTCCTCGAGATACTAGTCAACCAAATTGACCGATAAAAAAGCCAGTTGTGGCACGGTTGTGGCAATTTGGCATTTTTGAAGGATTTCAGAAAACTCGAGAAACAAAAGAACCCCGTCATTCACGGGGTTCTTTTTGGTGGCTATAGACAGACTTGAACTGTCGACCCCACGATTATGAGTCGTGTGCTCTAACCAACTGAGCTACATAGCCACGACGTGCCGCATAACTTCTAACGGTCTAGCTGGTGCCGAGAGCGGGACTCGAACCCGCACGCCCTCACGGACAACAGATTTTAAGTCTGGCGCGTCTACCATTCCGCCATCCCGGCACTGTACCCGCCCGAAGACCTCGAGCGAAGCTTGCAAATAATACGCGCCCAGCCCGTGCGTGTCAATCCACGGAGCTTGTACGTGGTCAGTCCGTGGGTAGCATTTTCTCGAGCAGGAATTCGTCTATCGGCTGCCCATTGACGCGCATGACATCGTGAACCGTGCCGGCGATGTTAAAACCAGTTTGTTTGTAAAGCGTTAACGCTCGAGCGTTGTGGGTGGTGACGGACAGTTCGACGCGGGTCACGTTGTTGTGTTGCGCCCACAAGAGCGCGTGTCCGAGCAACGCGGTGGCGATACCCGTCGTGCGGTGGGCGGGTCGGACGTAAACGCCCCAAATGCCAGCCGAGTGTCTGGTTTTGGCGCTCCTTCCCCGAGCAATGCCGGTCATGCCGATCAGGGCGGCGCTTTCTTCGGCAACGAATAGGGTTTGCATGGGATCTTGGACGATGCCACGAAGCCGCTCGAGCCACGCCGCGCCCGCACGGGTGCGTTCCTCGTCGTAATCGGCGCTGAATGCCCCAGGCTCGAACCTGAGCGCCTCGAGTCGCAAATCTCGGTACAGGGCGAGGTCGGTTTCTAGAATTTCGCGGATGGTAATGGTGTCGTTCAGTTTGGATGCCAGCATGGTTTGACCTGATCTCGAGGATAAAACCCCGGTGTTAGAGCTTAACACGCTCAACTTTAGGATTCTCGAGCTGTATCAGATTTTTGCTGTGAACAACAAGTTTAATGATCCCAGAACCTCAGCGATTTCTCGAGGTTGGTATGGATCTTGGCTGGATTTTTGACCTTTGACCCTTTTAGACCCTAGACTAGACTTGATTCATCAGTGGTAAGGTTTATCTCATCTTTATGTTGGGTAACTTCATAAAGATTTATTTAGCTTGGCTCACCGTGTACAGAATTGTCATTGCTAGCGTGTGGGTAGTTCGACCAGAGCCGAGAGGCTCGAGGAGGTATACGAATGAACGTTAAGAATTTTACAGCCGCAACGGTCACGCTTTTCGCAGGTGTATTTGGTTTGGGTTCTGCCTTTGCGCAGTCTCAACCGATAGTCCGCCCTCAAGCCGTGATTGTCAACCCAGCCCCAACCGAGTTAAAAGTGTTGGTGGCGCTCAACAAAGCGGGCGCAAACCCGTTGTACTTGGAGGGTGAAAACCTCAAAATTTCGGTCAATGTCAATCAAGACGCTTACGTTTACGTGTTCAACATTCAATCCACTGGTGCAATCACGGTCTTGTTGCCAAACGGCTTCCCAGGTGGTCAACAGCCATTCTTGCGTGCCGGTGAAACCCGCACCTTCCCAGGCACGAACGACAAGTACCAATTGAACATTCAAGCCCCGTTTGGTCAAGAAAAGATTTTTGCCCTTGCCAGCAAAAACCCACTGAATCTTTCAGGCATTATTCCGCAGGTTCAAACTGGTAATTTTGTCAACGCCACCGTTCAAGGCTCTGATGGTCTGGCACGTCCTTTGGCTGTGGTCGTGACCCCATTGCCACCAACCGACTGGACGACGGCATTCGTGGACTTCACCACCGCCCGTCCTGTCAGCAATGGGACCTTGGCAATCACCAGCAACGCACCAAACTCGAGCGTTTTGGTTGACGGTACGCTTGTCGGTAGCACTCCTGTCAGCATTGCAGCCGTTCCCGGTTCGCACACCATTCGCATCAGCGCCCCTGGTTACAGCGATTACAACCAAACCGTCAACGTCAACGCTGGTCAAACCACCGCCGTCAACGCCCGTTTGACCGCATTACAACAAAACGGCACATTGCAAATTCTTGCGCCGAACGGCTCGAGTGTTTTCGTGGACAACCGCCTCGTTGCCAATGGCAGCGTGACTGGTGTCGCCACCGCCGGCAACCACACGATTCGTGTGACCTTGGACGGTTACAGCGATTTCAACCAGACCGTCAACGTCAACGTTGGTCAAACCACCGTGGTTGATGCCCGTAACCTGCAAGCCATTGTCACCAACGGCACGCTTCGCATCAACTCGCAATCTGGTGCAGAAGTGTACGTCAACGGTCAATTCCAGGGCAACCTGACAGGCTCGAGCGCCGAATTGCCTCTTGCTGCCGGTCAGTACGCCGTCACCGTGCGCCTTGCCGGTTACCGCGACTTCCAACAAAATGTGGTCATCAGCGGTGGTCGTGTAACGGTCGTCAACGCCAACCTGCAAGCTGTTGCCACCAATGGCAACCTGAGCATTGTCAACAGCGTTCGCGGCGCAAGTGTCTTCATTAACGGTCAATTGGTCGGTAAAATTGGCAACAATGGCAGCTTGACCGTCAAGAACTTGCCTGCCGGCACACACGAACTTGTGATTGTCGCCGCCGGTTACCGTGGTTTCGTTCAAGCCTTCACCATCAACGGTGGTCAAACCACCACCGTCGTTGCAAGCTTGTTGCGCTTGTAAACAGCTTTAAATGATCTCGAGGGGCGGAATTTTTCCGCCCCTTTTTGTTTGCCTCGAGCTTCACGAACACACCAGTCAAGGCGTACAATTTAAGTCTCTCTTGGAGGTCACGCATGAAATTCGAGGCTCGAGGCTTAACACGAACACTTTTTACAATTGGCGTGATGCTGGCGGGTTCGGCATTGGCATTTTGCGGATTTTATGTCGCCAGAGGGGACGCGAAGTTGTTCAACAAGTCCTCGCAAGTGATTATCGCCAGGGACGGCAACCGCACGAACATCACGATGGTCAGCGATTACCAGGGCAATATCAAAGACTTTGCGGTGGTCGTGCCTGTGCCCGTGGTGCTCGAGAGAGCCGACATTCGGGTGATTGATCCTGCGGTGGTACAAAAACTCGATGCCTACAGTGCGCCGCGCCTGGTCGAATATTTTGACGAAGACCCGTGCCGACAACTGGTGTATCCATCGGCTGCACCCACCTCTGCAAACGCTGGCAGTGTCGAGCAGAAATCGGTCAAACCCGTGGATGCCCTCGGTGTGACCATCGAGGCGCAGTACGCCGTGGGCGAGTACGACATTGTGATTTTGTCCGCCACGCAAAGCAACGGTCTGGAAACCTGGCTCAAAGAGAACAAGTACAACATCCCGACGGGTGCAAGCACCGCCCTCGCGCCGTACATTAAAATGGGCATGAAGTTCTTTGTGGCAAAAGTCAACCTCGAGAATTTTGACAAAACGGGTTTCTCGAGCTTGCGTCCGTTACAGATGAGCTTTGAGAGCCAGAATTTTATGCTGCCGTTGCGTCTTGGCATGTTGAACGCCAAAGGCGATCAGGATTTGATCGTCTACGCCCTCTCGCGCAAGGGTCGGGTCGAAAGCGCGAATTACAGCACCGTCAATGTCCCCAGCAACACGGAAGTTCCAGAGTACATCCAACAAGATTTTAATAAGTTCTACCCAGCCCTGTTCAAACGCGCTTATGAGCGTGAAAACAAAAAAGCCGTCTTTGTCGAATACGCCTGGAACTCGAGTTGGTGCGACCCTTGCGCCGGTACACCACCCACGCTCGAGGAATTACAAACTGCTGGGGCGGGTTGGGCGGGGCAGAGCGGACAGGTTTTTGTCACGCGCCTTCATGTACGCTACGGCAAATTGCGCTTTAAGGAAGATTTGATGTTGCGTGAAACGCCCAACAATCAAAATTTTCAAGGACGTTATGTGATTCGTCACGTCTGGAAGGGGACAGCCTCGTGCCAAGCCGCCGAAAATTACAATGCCAACCTGCCAAAACGCCTTGAAACCCAAGCTCAAGTGCTGGCAAATTTAACGGGTTGGAAGATCGAAGACATTCGCAAACGCATGGGCATTCGTTAAAAACCCAAAGTAAGACATATCTAACCCTCATCAATGATGCTCGAGATGCGTTATCCTAAAACCATGAAGTTTAAAGGTGTTCTGGTTGGCTCGAGTCTGGTCATTGGTGTTGCAATCGCAATCAACACCTCAAGTGTCAAACAAAAAGGTGTCTTGGTGGTTGGCATAGACCCGCAGTTTGCCCCGTTTGAAAGCGTCAACGAAAAACAAGAAGTCGTGGGGTTTGACGCCGATATGGCTCGAGCCTTGAGCAGCAAATTGGGTGTCAAAATCGAATTTAAACGCCTGTCCGTGGAAACCCTGGTCAAAGCCACCGCCACCAATTCGGTGGACATGGCAATCAGTGGCATTGCGATTGCCAAAAAGCCTGGGGTGGTGTTTTCAGATTCGTACTTCTCGAGCGCCCCAGTGCTGGTGGTGCGCAAAGGAAACCCCAAAAAGATTACGTACCCTGCCAGTAGTTTTAAAGGCTTGAATTTGGGCGTCCAAGCCAACACGACCAGCTTTGACGCCGCCGACCAGTACCTCAAACCCCTGGGGGCGGAGATCAAGGCTTATAACGACCTCAAGTCGAGTTTGGTGGATTTGAAATCGGCTGCCATCGACGCGATCATTACCGACGCACCAATCGCAGATTATTTGGTCAAAACCCAAAACCTCGAACGCACTGGTAAAGCACTCAAGCTCGAGGAGTACGGCATGGTGTTTAAGCAAGGTTCGGATTTGGTGAAAGTTGCCAATGAGTTAATCAAAACCATGAAGATTGACG
>JANLWR010000625.1:0-14585 GCA_031364625.1 Deinococcales bacterium
CCCGCAACCAGTCCAGCCAGTAAACCTGCGGATAAGACCGGACCGATTGCCAGCGACTGGGCTATCGCGTCAAGAACGGTGAGCTTGGGTTTACCAAGCTGCTCTAGGGTGTTGCTCGAGTTCATAGACCCTCCTGTGCCTGATCTCAGGCGAATGTGCCTTTGCGGTGAACCACGTTTTTAACATCGCAGTAAAAGTCAAAACTCCAATGCCCGCCCTCGCGTCCAACGCCGGAGTGTCTCGAGCCGCCAAATGGGGCTGCCAGGTCGCGCACGTAAAAGCAGTTGATCCAAACCGTGCCAGCGCTCAGTTGGTTGGCGATTCGTTCGGCTTTTTCTTGATCTGTGCTAAAAATCATGGCTGCCAGACCGTATTCGGTGTTGTTGGCGAGGTTGACCAGTTCAGTTTCGCTCGAGAATTTTTGTAGGGTTAACACGGGTCCGAACACTTCTTTGCTTAGGATTTCAGCGCCGTCTGGAACATCGGTGAACAGGGTCGGTTGAAAGTACAAGCCTCCCAAATCTGGTGAAACTTTCCCACCAAACTCGAGCTTCGCACCAGCTTCTATTGCACGGTCTACAAAGTCTTGTACCCGCTCAAAGTGCGCCCGTGTGACCAATGGACCAACGACGGTACTCGCTTCTCGAGGGTCGCCCTGTTTGGTATTACGAACTGCTGTTTTAAAACGCTCGAGGAAGCTGTCATAAATTCCGTCTTCGACCAGCAGGCGTGTTCCCGAAAGACAGACCTGCCCGCAATTATCGTACTGGTCTACGGCGTTCCGAATCGCCAGCTCGAGGTCACAATCGTTCAGCACAATAAATGGTGATTTGCCGCCAAGTTCAAAACTGAGTGGCGTCAGGTTTTGCGCGGCGCTGGCAGCAATTTTTCTGGCGGTTGGCACGCTGCCTGTAAACGAAATACGTTTGACATCCTTGTGCGCGACCAATGCCGCACCAGCCTCATTGCCCAAACCTTGCACCACATTAAAAACCCCTGGCGGCAACCCAGCCTCGAGCGCAAAATCTGCCAGCAAGGAGGCGGTGAACGGTGTCCATTCGGCGGGTTTGAGGATGACCGTGTTGCCTGCCGCCAGCGCGGGTCCAACCTTCCAGGTTGCCAGCATGAATGGCGCATTCCAGGGCGTGATCAAAACGGTCACACCCGCAGGGTCGTAACGCACCGAGTTGTGCGCGTTCTTGGCGGCTTCGGTGTTCCATTCGTTTTTGGGGTCTTGGGATAAATCTTTTGCCATTTGCGCAAAAAAGTGAATGTTGTGCCCGCCGCGTTTCATGACCCGCAAACGACTCGCCTCGAGCAACGACCCGTTGTTCATGGTTTCAACCGCCGCCAAATCCTCAACCCGAGCCTCAATGATGTGCGCCAGTCGCTCGAGGATTTCAAAACGCCCGTCTGCGCCAAGTGCCGCCCAGGCTGGGAACGCGGCTGTCGCTGCCGCAACTGCCAGGTCAACCTCGAGTTGAGTCCCTCGAGCCACACGTCCGAGCAGGCTTTCGTCTATGGCGCTGTGAGCTTCAAAAGTATCAACGCTCGAGACACGCCGGTTATTGATGAAATGATCTGTGGACACTTGAACGCCAGCAATCTTGACCGTGTTCATGCCGTGACCTCCAGCAGTTGTTCATCCTCGAGTTGCGTGCCGACGCCAGCCACGACTTTTCGCAGCAAATGCGCCAGGGTTTCTTGCTCGGCTGGGGTCAAGACCGAAGCCATTTCGCTTTCGCCCTGATTGAATTTCGGGAACAACCATTCGATCAAGGTGCGTCCAGCATCGGTCAGTTTGACAATCACAAGCCGCCGATCAACCTTGCTGGCACGGCGTTTGACCAGACCGCGCTTCTCGAGGGTAATCAGTAAACTGGTGACGGTGGCTTTGCTGACCGCTTGCGATTTGGCGATGTCTCGCGTTTCGATTGGACCCCAAATCCAGACGATAAACAGCGTCGAAAAACTGGCAAAACTGAGGTTGTGCTCGCGCAAGACCTCGCGTTCCATGTTGAGTTTAAAACCTTGCGCGGCACGCCAAATGTTGGACGCCACCGCCAACGCCAGTTCGTCTATCGGTAAACCGCTGGCGCGTCGCATGACCTCGAGTTCGGGCAGGCTGAAATCGTCATGAACTGGCAAATGAAACGCTCTTTTCTCCGTTTTGAACGGTTGAAACAAGATCGTTAGAGATCAAACGTTATGGGACTAATGATTGAAGAGTTTAGTGATTTACCACTCATTTGTCAAGCCTCAAATCTGGAGGCTCAAACGGTGTCGGCATGGCTTGGTAATTTCGCTAAGGATTTGGTACGAAATAAAATCCGTAAATGCGGGTGATGACAAGCGACCATGCCCGAAGCGATCCCGCCCGTGAGGTGCATTTTGGGATCAAGACAGGTGCATTTTATGGTCAAGAAGCATCACCCCTACGCAAAAAGCGTTGTCCTGTAGGGGTGGCGACCATGCCCGAAGGTGCGTTTTATGGTCAAGATAACCTTGTGTTCACCCTTACCGCGAAATCGGGAAGTTATTAAATCCCAGTTCCTAACTCGAGCAGATTGTATTGTTCAAATCTCTTGCCCTTGCGATCAAAGAGTAGACTTTCAGGGTGAGCGGTTTTGTGACAAAACACCTTGGGCTTGTGCCTTACCAAGAGGCGTACCAATTGCAACTTGAGGCGCACAACCTCGTGGCGAGTGCTTTAACGCCGCCAACCTTGCTGCTGCTCGAGCATCCAAGGGTCGTGACGCACGGACGCAAAGATGAAGACGAAACCAATTTGGTCGTGCCAAAAGCCCTGCTCGAGGCTCAGGGTATTGAAGTTGTAAATACCGAACGCGGCGGTACAGTCACCTATCACGGACCTGGGCAGTTGGTGGCATACGCGATCTTTCCTGTCGGACGGCGCGTCCGAGATTTCTTGCGGCGGCTCGAGAATGTCCAAATTCGGCTGCTCGAGACTTACGGCATTTTCGCCCGTCCAAATCCTGGGTACGCTGGCGTGTACGTGGAGAATGACAAAATTGGCAGCATTGGTGTTGCCATCAAACGTAACGTGGCGCTGCACGGTATGGCAATCAACCTCAACACCAACCTCGCAGATTTTAATTTGATCGTGCCATGTGGTCTGACCGACACGCACATGACCAGTTTAGCGAAACTTTTGAATCACGAAATTGACATGCAAGACGCTCGAGATCGGCTCGAGAAGGCTTTTCAAGAAGAATTCAAAGATTATCACTGGCTCGAGGAACTCTCAGGACAAGAAGTCAGTTACACATAACCCCGTAGGGGCGCATGGACATGCGCCCTTGCTCGCAACCCAAACAAGGACAACCCATGATCAAACCATCTCGAGAATACGATTTCCAAGTGGTTCGCAACGGCGTGCAACGCCAGGATGCCCAGAGCGTCCGTGAACGCAAACCAGACTGGCTTAAAGTCGCCCTGCCAAGCGGCATCGGCTACCGCAGCATCAAGGATATTGTTGACCTGAATGGGCTGTCCACGGTTTGCCAGGAAGCCATGTGTCCCAACATTGCCGAGTGCTGGGCGGCTGGTACGGCAACCTTCATGCTGATGGGTTCGGTCTGTACCCGCGCCTGCAAGTTTTGTGCGGTGGACACCGGAAATCCCAATGGCAGACTCGATCCGCTCGAGCCGCAGCACATCGCCGAGGCGGTGCAAAAAATGGGTTTGAAGTACGTGGTCTTGACCAGCGTTGACCGTGATGACTTGCCCGACGGCGGCGCGAGCCATTTTGCCCGCACCGTGCAAGCCATCAAAGAACTCAATCCTGGCGTGCGGGTCGAAGGTTTAACCCCAGACTTTAATGGCAACCTCGAGCATGTGGCGCTCGTGGTGAATGCTGGCGTCGAGGTGTTCGCGCAGAACATCGAAACCGTGCGGCGCTTAACCCACCCTGTGCGCGACGCTCGAGCGGGTTACGATCAGACTTTAAACGTTTTGGCGGGTGCAAAAACAATTGCTAATGTCTATACCAAAACCAGTTTGATGCTCGGGCTTGGCGAAACCCGAAGCGAGATTCTCGAGACGATGCACGACCTTCGGGCGCATAACGTTGACATTGTGACCTTTGGGCAGTATTTGCGCCCAACCAAACACCACTTGCCAGTCGAGCGTTACGTCACCCCAGACGAGTTTGACGAGATCAGGCTCGAGGGCATGGGACTCGGTTTTCTCGAGGTGGTTTCTGGGGCGCTGGTTCGCTCGAGTTACAAGGCGGAGCAAGTCTTGCATAAGTCCTAAACTGAATTCTTGCCGTCTCGAGCGACGACTTGAATCAATACTGTTCGCTCGAGTTACAAGGCGGAACAAGTGTTGCACAAGTCTTAAATTGACTTCTTGTTGTCTCGAGCGACGAAATCTGTCGTAGGGGCGCTGCTTGCTGCGCCCTGCTTTTGTGAGGAAAATCGTCCCGTGTGTCACACAAATTCTCATGTTTTTGAGTAGGCTAGACTATGCGCTTCCTGATACTTGTGTTGTTCATCTGGACTTCGAGCATTGCGTTCGCCTCGGGTATCCCCGCGCCGCGCGTCGGGAAGTACCCTGGTTACTCGAGGGTGGTGGTTGATTTGCCAGCCAATGCGAGTTACCGCATCGAACTGAACACGCTCGCCATGAGGGTCATTTTTCCTGATGGTATTGTTGTGGCAGACCTTAAAAAATACAAGTACCCAGAATTCTTGGGGTACACGCTCGAGCAAAACAATGATTCTGGCGTGCTGACCTTGGTCACACCGCAGGGGGTGACCTCCCGTTCGGGTTGGCGTTTGCAAGTCTTGCCGGCGGGCGAGGGCAAGACAGGCTCGAGGCTCGTGATTGATCTTTCGGGCGCTTTTTCTGATGTCTCAGTGCTTGGCACAATCGAGCCTTTTGCCTTTAAACCCGAGAACCTTGCCAGAAACTTTAGTGTGGTGGTTGACCCTGGGCACGGCGGCACTGATCCTGGTGCTCGAGGCGTGGTGCAAGAATCCGAGGTGAATTTGAGTGTCTCGACCCGAGTGGCGCAAACCCTGATTGATGCGGGGGTTGAAGTGACCATGACACGATCTGATAACACCGTTTTTTCGGACGATAAACGTCTTGATTTGCGTGCTCGAGCCGATCTGAGCAAGGGCAAGGATTTGTTTGTTTCAATTCACGCCAATGCGCGTCCAGCCTCGAACGCCATGACCACGTATGGAACAGAAGTGTATTATTTCAACAAAAAGTCTCAACCGCCGGTCTTTGTGACCCCAGCCAATCCGCCCAAGCTTTTACCCGTCCCTGAAGCAACAGTCGTGCCTGAAACAAGCTCGAGTTTAAATCCAAACACGGCACAGACAAGCCTGCCCGATGTTGCCTCGGATGCTAATGTCGGCGCTCCAAGCCTGCCCGAAACCAATGCAGTTGATGCGACAAGCCCCACGCCAGACTCGAGCAATGTGACTGTTGAACCACCAATCGAAACCCGCCCCGTTGCGGTGGCTTTAAATCCCATCTCGAGTCCGGTGGCGAAGGGCGTAGACCAAACGCAGCGCAGCCAAGCGTCATTGAAGGCGGCTTCCAGTGTGATCTCAAACATCATTGGCGCGACCGCCAGTTTAAACCGTGGCGTGCGAACCGCCGATTATTTGGTGATCAAAGAAAATACTGCGCCCGCCATTTTGGTCGAGATGGGTTTTGTCAGCCATCCCATTGAAGGGGCACAACTCAAAGACTCAAACTATTTGGACCGAATCGCGTATGGCATTTCTCGAGGGGTGCTCGAGTATTTGGATAATTTGCCGCCGGACAAGCGTTAGTCCACTTCTCCTAGAATTGTTCCAACCGTGTCAATCAGCAAGTAAAAACCGCCAACTCTCGAGCGTGCCCATTTGATCACGTCCATGAAATCATCGCTGCTGAATTTGATGTCTGGTTCAATTTCACTGCGCGACAAGCCCCATAAGCCTAGAACTCGCCCGCCTTCTCGAGTTCTGGAGTTTGATTGTCCTCTTTTACAAAAGCTCGAGACACGATTTGAGTATACGCGTGTGCTCGGAACGAAATTGTTTTAGGATGCGTAAGAGTTTGAGGGGGTTTTATGAAAACAGAACGGATGAATCAAATACAACTCGAGGCACTGGTCGATTTATTGGTGTTTGCCACCATGACCGATAAATCGTTTTCGGACATCGAAACCCAGTCGCTCGAGACTGATTTGCTGGCACTGCCTTGGACTTCGGGCATCAGCGTCTCGAGTTATAAAAATGCGTCTTACGCTCGTGCCCGAGCGGCAAGTTCCCAGACGGCGAAAGCCAACTATTTAAAGCAACTCTGTGCGGTTTTTGACAGTCTTGAAGTCAAACGTGACGCCGTTGCAGCCATTGAAGAACTGCTGGCGTCCGATGCGGTGGCGTCCGGTGAAGATTCATTTCTCGAGCGACTCAAACTCGAGTTGGGGCTTGGTTAAGGTTTGAAGCTCAATCTCGGTTAAAAAACCGTTCGCCGCCCCAGTTTCACCAATTTTGTAAGACGCGAACAACACGGCTTGCTTTAAAGATTCCAGCGCATTCTGGGTTTTAGCATAAAAGTGGTTGAAGCTCGAGAACAACGCATCACCAGCGCCGATGGTGTTGATAATCTCGCGGGTTTTGACGGCGGGCACGTGCTCAGGCGGCGCATCTCGAGTGAAAAGCATTGCGCCGTTATCGCCCAAGCCGACCACAATCATTTTGGTGGGAAAACGTTGAAACATTTGGCTTGCGGTTTGTTCTGGCGTGTCTTGCAGGCGTTCGTGGCTGAAAAAAACGATGTCGGCATGGCGCAAAAAATCTTGATCGTAAGGATTCTCGAGGTTGGTTAGGGTGTGCAAATCTGTGGCGATGGGAATGTCCAAGCTTTTGGCTTTCCCAAGCAATCCCCTGGAGAAATTGATGTTGCACGCCACCACCAAATTGCAACCTTTGAGCGCCGTATCAAAACGTGCTGCTGGATATTCGCGGTCTTGGATGTCTTTTAAATCTGTATGAATTTGGCGCTTGCCATTTGGGTCGTACAAGATCACGCTTTGAGGGGTTTGATGAAGGTCTTGAATCACAAATTTACTCGAGATGCCATCACGTTTCAGGGTTTCGAGGATGGGTGTTGCGGTGTCATCCCGACCAATCAAAGATGCAAATCGCAGATCATTTCCCAAAGTGACCAATGCTTTTGCGACGTTGTAACCCACACCAGAAACCGAGCTGTTGACTCCATGAAATGGGTAATTGACTGGATTGTACTCGAGTGGGAAACCAGAAATTTTTAGGGTTGTTTCAAGGTTGATCAAACCTGATACCAAAATCTTTGCCATGTTCAAGTCTCCAACGTTTTAGGACTCTTTTGGTTTTAAGACAATTGGGCTTTGCTTGCTCGGGTCGCGCCCCGTTACGTCTTGATAAAATGCTTTGATGATCTCAAAATCTTTCTCGAGGTCGCCTGAGGGCATTAAATACTGTTTAATGCCAATCTCGCGGCGTTTCCAGTCCATGTACGCCAAACCAATCGGTACGTTCGCCTCGAGCGCCATGTAATAAAAACCGCTTCGCCAGTATTCGGCTTTTTTTCGTGTGCCCTCGGCGGCAACGATCAGTGCGATTTCATCACGGGCGTTTATAATTTCGACAATCTGATCGACAAAATTTTTAGATTTGTCACGCTCGAGCGGAATGCCGCCCAACGCTTTCATGACCGGTCCCATGATGCCCTTAAAGAGCGCGGCTTTGCCAACAAAATTCATTTTCAAACCCGTAGACCAAGCCCAAGCCACGGCGGGAATAAAATCCCAATTCGAGGTATGCGGATAACCCAATGCCACGAATTTCTTGCCTGGTGCGGGCGCAAGAATACTTTTCCAGCCAAACAATTTCATCAACGCCAGAACAATTTGTTGACGGGTGGTGACGGCTTGATGCTCGAAGGAAATGGGGGACACTTGGGTAGTCTACTCGAACCAAGCGCTGACTCGAGTGCTTTTAAGTCAATTCTCCAGACCAGATCAGCACCGCGCGTCCGCGTTCTTTAAAGCCCAAACTCGAGTAAAAATCGAACTGATGCGGCTCGAGGTCGGGTTGGGTCAGTAAATACAGCGCGATCACATCGCCGCGATCACGGCACTCATTAACGATTGCTTCCAAGAGCGGGGTTTCGACGCGTCCGGCAAAGTCACCTTGGGCGTGTAATTCCTCTATCGTGGCACGCCAACCCAAACGCACCGGACGGGCTTGAAAGGTGATGTGGGCAAACCCGACGCTGACACCATCCAAGACTGCCAAGTACATGGTCGCATCATCGTCTGACAGGGCTTGCTCGAGCAATTCGCGCAGTAAGTTCGGGTTCTTTTTGGCGGGTGCGTCCGTCCACGCCAAGCACAAGTCCATCAACGTCTCGAGATCACGTTTGTTGGCGCGGCGCACAATCGGTGTCTCGAGGGTCATGATTTTTAGCTGCGCGGCGTGAGAATCCGCCCACACGAAGGGCATTTGACTGGAACGGCTCCGCCCATGACCCGTTGCACGATGTTCATCGGCAGTTGCATTTTGCAGCCGCCGCATTTGCCCATGACAATTGACACGATGCCCGCACCCTTTTTGGCTTTTCTGACCGCGTTGTACTCGCGCAGCACATCAAAATCAATCTCTTCGGCAAGGTCGTTGCGCACCGCCATTTTGCCCTCGAAACTGGTTTGCAACGATTTGATGCGGTCATCGTCCAGGCTTTCAAGCTCGAGCAGTTTTGGCTCGAGTTCGTTTAAATTTTCTTCAAACCCCGCAACCCGTGCCGCCAGACCTTCCATTTTTTCGATTAACGGCAAGCTGTCATTCTCGAGGTCTTCGATGCGGGTGTCGAGTTGCAAAATGACGCTTGCATACTGTGACTGCTCTTTGACGCTGCTCGAGTTTTGCTGATCGACCTTGGCACGTTCACGTTTGGCTGACAAATCTCTCAGTTCAAGCTCTGCCGCGCTGACTTGCCGACGGACCGCCGCGTGTTCGGCTTTGGTGCTCTCGAGCTTTGCCAACAATAAGGCTCTCTCATCGCGTGTTGCGGCAAGTTCCCCTGGAATGCTTGCCTCATCAAACTTGAGTTTGTCGAGTTCGAGGTCGAGTGACTGCACTTTTAGCAGTTGCTCGAGAACGTCGCTGCTGTTGCTCGGCTGGCTCATCACGCGCATGATACCGCATTGAAGCGCCTTAAGGTGCAAATATCAAACTCAAGCTTTGACAAGACTTAAACGGGCATAACCTGCGGCTTTGTCGAACAAACCCATTTTGGCGTAGCAATGCTCCAAGGCTTGGGCAAACAGTGTTGTCATACCAGAGTCACTGATATCTTGCACACTCGAGAGGCAATGCAAGTAATTTTGCACCGCCACATGATACATGCCATTCTTTTCGGCTTGAATCGCACGGTGATGCTCGAGTTTGAAGGCTGTGACCGTAATCATTTTTGCTCCGCGAGGTGAAAACCATTCCTCTTAGCTCAGTTTAGAGGAATGACATGAATGCAAAAGGAAATTTTAGGCACGGAGGTCTTTTGTTTGTACTCAAGTTCTATTCATTAGAATTTAGGCTGCGTTTTCGTCACTCGCATCGCGCTCGAGTTTGGTGTTTTTCTTGTACCGAGACGTTTCCGGTAAATGCCCCGCCCGCCAACCACGCTGACAGGTATGACACCAGTACGCCTGATCGCCGTCCCGAAGGTCAACCAATTCCATTCGTGCCGCACACGACGGACATGCCAGCACCAAGTTGTAACTCGAGATACCCGTCAAAGGTTGGTAAAAGCGCGACTTCATATTCTGATTTTAACAGAATAACCTTAATTATGACAAGTCAATTTGTGTGATGCTCGAGTTTTGATTTTGTTGACGGCTAAAAACTAACCTTCCTTCGCCAGGTCGTTAAAACGCACGTGCTGCGAATGAAATTGTAATTCGCACGTTCCAACAGGACCGTTACGTTGTTTACCAATAATAATCTCGGCAATTCCCTGTTTTTCACTGTCTTTATGGTAATATTCATCACGGTAAATGAAAGCAACCAAGTCTGCGTCCTGCTCAATCGCTCCAGATTCACGAAGATCAGACAACATTGGACGGTGATTTGGGCGTGCTTCTACCGCTCGAGACAACTGCGATAACACAAGCACTGGAATGTTCAGTTCTCGAGCCAAAGACTTTAATCCCCTCGAGATCACCGAGATTTCTTGCTGACGGTTGTCACCACCATTGCCTTTACCTGGTGAACCACTCATAAGCTGCATGTAATCAATCACAATCATTTGCAAATCACGTTCTGCCATAAGCTTACGCGACTTCGAGCGCAATTCAACAATGTTTAAATCGCTGGCATCATCAATAAAAAGTGGTGCTTCGGCTAGTTTACCCGCCGCATTGACCAGTCTTTCAAAGTCTTTATCGTTTAAAGCACCACTGCGCACGCGGTTCATGTCTACTCGAGCCTCAGCGCATAACATCCGCAAGACCAATTGCGATGCGGGCATCTCGAGACTGAAGACTGCCACCGTTTTATTTTGTCTAATGGCAATGTTTTGTGCAATAGACAGTGCGAAAGCAGTATTGTGAACGCAAATATCTTGAGCGATAAAATTCGCGCCGTCAGGCACGGTCAGGTCATAAACTTGTTGTTCACCCAAGGATTCGATGCTCGAGATTGTGTCCCAGTACAAATCTGGGTGCGCCAGTTTTGCCAATTCCCGATCTTCGAGAATCTCGGCGTAACGATGCAATCGGTATTGCGGCAAGCTGCGGTTGCTGTGCGGGTTGTAACCGTTTTGAGTCTTCTCACCACTTTGTTCGGCAAGTTGAGTCAATGACAATCCTCGAGTTTTGGCAAGTGCTTTCACACGATTCCAAACTTCTTGTGACACATGCCCAAGGTTGCTTCGGCTGTCACGAACTCGAGGAGCTTCAAATACTCGAGTCGCTTTCTCGCCCAGCCAGCCAATGCGTTTTTGGTATCTGGCAATCGCTTCGGGGTCGGTGATTTCCACGCGGTAAGAGCGTTCGGTTTTCTGCCACAATTTGGCGACGATGCCAAACTTCACCAGCGCGTGTTGCACATCTCGAGCTAGGTTTTCGGACGCCACAGTAAATTCAATTCGCGCCCGTCCTGCCAGGGCGTAAATCGAACCGTCGCAACTGAACAAAACCCGCAAGAATTCGCGCAATCGGGTTTCATCAAAACGCCAGACGCAAGTTGGAAAACGTTTCTCGAGCGATGACTTGCCCCACAACTCGAGTGACCGTAGCCATTCGGTGAGTGGATTGGATTGATTCTTTTTTGCGCCTGGTGTGTGTGCTCGAGCCACAACATACGTGATGCGCTCTTGGCGCAAACTGAGTTCTGGAAAAAATTCGGCAACAATGCTCGAGAAATCCTGAATCAGCACTGGATCGGTGTTCGTCCACTCTGGGCTGCTGTCCGTCAGACCACCCTCAGCGATGAAATATGCCATCAAACGCGCCAATTCAAATGGGCTGCTCGAGTCATCTCCAAACAAAGCCATTTCTCGAGGAACGCCAATGCTGTCGCCAATTTTCAGATCATGCAAGGGTTGCCAGCCTGTTGCGGTCAAGAATGGATGATGCCCTGTGACCTCGACAAACCTGCCAAGCTGTGTGGTGACGCGCCAAACTGGTTTGATGCCGCTGTCAATGTGCGCACTGACAAACGTTGGACGAACTTTGCCACTGACAGCCACGCCGTACACACAACGCAATTTGCGCCCTATAAATTCCTCGAGCCTGATGCGTTCACCCGTGCCAGGGACGTCCATGAGGGTGTTGGCGGTCAGGCATTTGCCCATGCTCGGACGCGCAGCCAAAACGTTCAAAGAACCTGGTTGCAAGCCTGTGGTCATCTCGTCCAGATCACGAAAGCCCGTCGGAACGCCCGTACTAAAATTCGGGTTGGTTGATAAAGTAGAAATGTACTCGAAGGTTTCTGTGACCAACTCGTGCATTCCTAAAAAAGTTTGCTGCTTTTTCTGGGTCGAAACTTCAAAAATCAGTTTCTCCGCTCGGTCCATCAACTCGCCCACAGGCGCGGATTCGTCGTAAGCAAGCTGCATGATCTTGCTCGAGGCAGAAATTAAATTTCTCAAACCCGCTTTTTCGACCACAATGCCGGCGTAAAATTTGGAATACACGCTGGTCGGCACGCTGTCGGACAAGCCCACCAGGTACGCCACGCCGCCGACCTCATCGATCTGGTTTTTGGTGCGAAGCTCTTCAACAATTGTGACCGTATCAACGGGCGAACCGCGTTGAATCAAGTTTTCCATCGCCATGAAAATCTTGCGGTTGGCTTCCTTGTAAAACATCTCACTACGCAGCATTCCCTCTAAACTTGAGTATGCCTCATTGTCCAAAAGAATAGAGCCGAGCACGCTGGCTTCGGCGTCAAGGTTGCTAGGGGGTACGCGGGTGGGGTTGTGATCGTCCATAAAAACTTAAAACCTCGAGCGACAAAATTGATTCGGTCTGGCTCGAGAGGATACCAGATTTTTGATTTGAAAATTGGACTGGTTAAATGCCCAAACTGGTTTTGGTAAAGAGCGCCGCAGGTTCAAAACCGGCTGCACGAATGTTGGCATCCGCGCCCTGTTCGCGGTCAACGACGTAAACAATCTTTTCGATGCTCGCACCCAAATCTTTTAAGATGTTCGCCGCCCGAATGGCTTGCCCTGCGGTGGTCAGCACATCCTCGACCAAAGCCAGTTTCGCATTTTCTGGCAGCACACCCTCGAGCAACTTTGCCGTGCCGTAATCCTTCGCACCCTTGCGGACAATCACAAATGGCAAACCCGTCTCGAGCGACAACGCGGTCACGAGCGGCACAGCGCCCAGTTCCACCCCTGCCAGAACAGTCAGACCACTCGGCAGCAATGCCGCCAAACCCTCGGCAATCGGTTTTAAGAGCTTTGGCTGCGTCGAAAAACGGTATTTGTCCAAATAATACTTGCTGCGTTGACCGCTCGAGAGTAAAAAATCTCCCTCGAGGTAAGCGGCTTTCACAATGTCTTTTCCAAGTTGGGTTAAGTCTGGCACTTGGTAATTCTAACCCAAGACTCGAACCGTTCAAAAATATGGTGGAACAAACAATTTCAGGTTCTCAACTCCAGGAAAATCGTTGCGATCTGCGCTCAAAAGCACCAATCCAGCATTCATGGCAGATGCGGCAATCCAAGCGTCGTCTGACTGGCTCGAGTCCACGCGACCTCAAAATTGGTGATTTTAACCATGATGGGAAGCTCGATTTTCTACCAGGCAACGGCAGCCCAAATTCAATCAGTGTGCTGCTCAAAAACCAGCAAAAAATAACAAACCCTACTAATTTCAAAAAATGGAGTATCGTGTTGTTTTAAGCGAAAGCAGGTTTGCTCGAGTACATATTTTGCCGATTTGATTCGTTCATCATGATTTTAAATTAGAATTCACACCCCTTCCTGAATAGTTGCGGAGAATTTTATGAATCAGACTGACCGCTCTAAACACGCAATTGTTATCGGGGCAAGTATGAGTGGCTTGTTGGCGGCTCGCGTGCTGTCAGATCATTTTGAACGGGTCACAATTCTCGAGCGAGATGTCTTCCCGACAGAAACTTTAGCGCGTAAAGGTGTGCCACAAGGTCAACACGCGCATCTGCTACTCGGTGGTGGCTATCGTGCTTTACTGGATTTATTCCCAGATTTAGAATCGGAATTGCGTGAAGCTGGAGGGATATTAATCGATTTGCTTGACAAAGGTTACCTTTTTTTAAATGGGGCTTTTCTAGCCCCTGCAGCTTCCAACGTAACCAGTGCGCTAATTAGTCGTCCAAATCTCGAAGCGATTATCAGAAACCGTGTTCTGGGTTTAGACAATGTAGTTGTCCAGACTAAAGTTGCGGTCACAGGTTTATTGACCCAAGGTAACAATCAAGTGATTGGCGTACAATACGATTCTGCCCAAAACCAACAGCAACTCGCGGCGGATTTGGTTGTGGACGCCAGTGGTCGTGGTTCACGCAGCCCAACGTGGCTCGAGACGATGGGTTTTGCTGCACCCGAACTTAACGAGGTTAAGGTCAATGTGGGCTATTCAACTTGCATTTTTGAGCGTTCAGATTCTGAACTTAACGGAAAGCTGTTCATGGTTATTGCACCAAAAGCCCCTGATCAAAAACGTGGCGCGGTGATCATTGCTCAAGAGGGCAATAGATGGGTAGTTGGTCTCATTGGAATGTTTGGCGACCACCCACCTACCGATCAGGCTGGCTTTCTCGAGTTCGCACGGAGTTTACCAACTCCCGAAATTTATGACATCATCAAACACGCCACACCGCTCTCGGAGATCGTACCTTATAAGTATCCCTCGAGCTTGCGACGACATTACGAAAAATTAAAATCTTTTCCGCAAGGATTTTTAGTGTTGGGCGACGCGATGTGCAGTTTTAATCCAATTTTTGGACAAGGAATGACCGTTGCTAGCCTCGAAGCCAAAGCTCTTGAGGCAAGCCTGTGCAATGGACTCGATGGGTTAAGGC
>JANLWR010000642.1:0-1673 GCA_031364625.1 Deinococcales bacterium
TCGGCGGCGTAAGCGGGAGCGCGAAAACTGATGGACGCCTCTTGATCATCGCTGCGGTTGTCGCTGACCGAACCCTTTAAACCGTGCTTGGCTCGCAGGTTTTCGGCGGTCACAAGCCAGTCCACTTTGCCAGATTGCAACCAATTTTTGGGCATTGTGCCAGAAAAACTTTTTTCGCTCGAGGTCGTGCCAAAAATCCATTCTGGGTGGTTTAAGGTGATACCTGTGGCGGCAAAAAACAGTGCCACCAACAGGCTGATCATGGACGTGTACAGGTGCAACCAACGAACCAGCAAGTACAGGTTGCCTCGAGCCTTCGCAGGTTTTTTGCTGTTTGTTTTAGCTTCGCTTAAGGTATTCAAGGTTCTCCGTTTTAAGTTCCCCATTGGGTGTGAAAGCTTGTTTTAAGGCACTGCCGGTCAGGTTCAGTTTTTCCCTGAACAACTGGTACGGTCCGTGCTCTCGAGCCATTTCAATGCAAACGTAATATTCGCCTTGACTCAGCAGGTTGCCCTTGTCGTCTTTGCCATCCCAGGTCAGGCTATACTTGCCCGGTTGACGGGTTGGACTGGATGTTGTTTTCTCGAGATTGCCACTGCGGTACCAGCGTTTTAATTCGTTAAGCCAGCGTGGTCCTTTGTTGGATTGCTCGTACCACAAAGCCAAAGTATTGACTGGTACACCTTGGCTATTCTCGAGCCAGACCGCGACATACGGCGGGCGGTAACGAAAACCACCTGGCGCGGTAATCTCAAAATGAACATCGAGTTTCATGACGGTTGAGAGTTTGGCAGTTTGTGCCAAGGTTTTACCGACCAGTAAGCTCAGGGCTGCACCTGTGGCTTGAAACAGGAAGCTTCTGCGGCTGATTTGACTTTGTTTCATGATTTGACCTCTGTGATCTGAATTTGAAAATGTTGATTGGTCAGGATTTCTCCCGCAACTGTGACCACTAAACAACCGATTTGAGAAGATTCGGTGAACCTTAAACTCTCACTTGGCTCGAGCACACAGCAGATCGTGGCGACCACATCGGCGCTGGCGGCATCGGGCGCGATGATCGTGACTTGGGCAACGCCAGTTACAGGCTTGGCGGCTCGAGGATCAAAAATATGTGCGCCTCGGTGGGTGTGTCCGCTGGTTGCCACGCCCTGATTTTGAATCCAAACCCGAGCCAGTTCTGGGGCGTTGTCGGCTTTGGAAAACGGGTGCGCAATCGACACCTCGAGTTTACCTGCGCCGTGGTGGCACAGATCACCGCCCAGATTGACCAGCACTTCGTGAACACCCTCGAGTTGCAGGGCTGCGGCAACGGCTTTGTCGGCAATTCGTCCTTTTGCCAGGGCGTTAAAGTTGAGTTTGTGCGGCGTGAGTTTTAAAACTTGATTGCCTTGCCAAGTCCAAAGGGGTTGTTGTAAATCCTCAATCGAACCCTGCCCCGACATGACCGCGTCTATCGCAGGATGAAACGCACCGTGGCTGAGTTCCTGCCAGTGCTGGGCTTCCTCGAGCAACCATTTCAAATCTGCGGACGGCACAACACAACCCGCCGCCTGCCAACGGTTTAATTCGCTACTGGCTTGAAAAAAACTGTAGACCCGCTCGAGCCTGGCGATTTCCTCGAGGATCAAGTTTTCGGCTTTTAAGGCAATCGTTTTGTTGTCCACCAGCAT
>JANLWR010000677.1:0-3272 GCA_031364625.1 Deinococcales bacterium
CTGCTGGCGGCAACCGCGGTCTTGACGTTGGGGATCGGGGCGACCCGCGCCACCCGACGCCGGATACCAGTGCGGCGCTGAGCCGGAGAGCGCGCTGCTGCGATGTCGCTGGCATGATGATGGATGCTGTACGCCACCTCGGTGGCAATGTCATCGTCATCGCGGGCAATCAGGGCAATTGCACCCTGTCCCGGCGCGGGCAAAATCAGGTCTGGGTGAATCAGTTCGTCGATGCGGTTGCGGTATTCGAGGCGCAGCAGGTCATTGGCTGCCAGCAAAAACGCGTCAACCTGCCCAGCCCCCAAAGCTTCAAGGCGGGCTTCAACATCGCCCGAGAGTTCGATCAACTCGAGTTCGGGACGAAACGAGCGCAAGAACGCCAAACGATGAGCGCCATTGACACCCAAACGCGCGTTGGCTTCTAAGCCGGTCAGGTTTTTGCAACCTGCGCGTCCCACCAGGGCGTCTCGAGCCTCCAAACGTTTGGGAATGCTCGCCAGCTCTAAACCTTCGGGTTGCTGTAACGCCACGTCTTTCAGCGTCTGAACGACAATGTCAACGCGTTTGGCAATCAGTGCATCCTCGAGCGCTTTGAGTTTCGAAACGGGTTTGGTTGCGTCTGGAATGGTTTGAAGTTTGAACTCGGTCTCAGGCCATTCTTCTTTCAGACGGGCAATCACCCAACGGGTTTGTGCGAGTGCAAGCGAGCTGCCCCGCGTACCAACAACAATGGAACGCATAATCTGCGAGAGTATACGTGTTACGCGTCCGTTTCGCTAGTCTTTAAAACGCCAGCTTCAAAAACAAAATTCGAGCATTTGTTGTTTTAGCCGTGTTTCACAGCGTTTTGTTGTTTAAGACAAGCCAAGTACAATTGGCGCATGGGCATTCTTTCAGTGATTGTGACGGGCGGAGCGCAAGGCATTGGACGGGCAATCGCGGCACGTTTCAAACATGACGGCGCGAACGTCACCATTGCCGACAACAATCAGGTCAGGCTCGAGCAAACAACCTCCGAACTTGGAGTGTACGGCGTGCTGACCGATGTCTCGAGCGAAACGGCTGTGGGTAAGCTGATCGAATCTGCACTCGAGCGGTACAGTGCAATCGATGTTCTGGTCAACAACGCGGGTTTAAGTGACTTTGTGCCACTCGAGCAGCAAACCCTGGCAGGATTTCAAAAAGTTTTAAACGTGAATTTGACTGGGGCGTGGTTATGCTCCAGAATTGCCGCGCCGCATTTGCGGGAGGCGAAGGGCGCTATCGTTAATATTGCCTCGACTCGAGCCGTCATGTCCGAGGCGGGTTCTGAAGCGTACGCCGCCTCCAAGGGTGGTTTGCTGGCGCTCACCCATGCGCTTGCCGCCAGTTTGCAACCCGATGTTCGCGTCAATTGCGTCTCGCCAGGCTGGATCGAAACTCGAGCGCCAGGCACGTTCACGCATTCGAGTGGGGATAACACTCAGCACCTTGTCGGACGGGTTGGCACGCCCGAAGACATTGCCAATATGGTCGCGTTTTTAGCCTCAGGTCAAACGGGTTTTATCACGGGGCAGAACGTGGTGGTGGACGGCGGCATGACCAAAAAAATGATTTACCTCGAGTAAACTTGTGCTCATCGACGATTGCGTGTTTTGTCAGATTGTTCAAGGTGTTTTGCCTGCCCATCAAATCTGGGAGGACGAACACTTTTTGGCAATCCTGGACATCAACCCGAACACGCCAGGTCACACGCTCCTTCTGCCTAAAATCCACAGGGCAACCGCAAAGTCCGAATTTCGTGCGTTTTGTAAGAATTCCCGATTCCTGGAAGGCGCAGCAAGCGACCATGCCCGTAAGGTGCATTTTATGGTCAAGAAGCGACCCAAGCCCGTAAGGTGCTGCTTTAAGGGTCAAGAAGCGACCATGCCCGAAGCAGCCGTGTTAAAAGTCAAGCTCCTACCACCGCCAAAGTCACATCCATCCAAGGTTTCCGATCCCGCACAATCGCATTCAATATCCCCAACAAACGCCGCATACACGCCACTAAAGCCACCATCTTCGCCTTCCCAGCCAACACCAAACGCTCATACACCACCTGCAACGCTGGATTCCAACGCACAGCCGAAAGAGTCCCCATGTACAATGCACAACGCACATTCCCACGACCACCACGAATGAATCGCACTCCACGGTGCGAACCACTGTCATGGTTTAAAGGCGCAACCCCCACTAAAGAAGAAATACAACCTCGAGAAGCACTACCAAGTTCGGGTAAGCTCGAGAGTAACGTTGCGGACAGCACTGGTCCAACACCAGGCACGCTCTGCAACAACGCATCTAAAGTTTTGAGTTCCAAGTTTGAACGCACAAGCTCGAGCATTTGCGAATCCATATCGCTCACTTGCTCTTTCAAAAATTCAATCACTGTTTCCAAACTGGCTCGAGCATTCATGTCTCGAGTGCTGCCAAGACGATTTGTTTCCATTGTGATCATCTCGAGAATCTGGGCGCGTCGGTTCATGATTGCCTCGAGTGCACGAAGCTCTTCTGGTGCGGGTGTGGTTAACTCTGGACGCATTCGTGAGCCGAATTCTGCAAGTATGGTTGCGTCTATCGCGTCAGTTTTCGCAAACTTACCCAGCGACCATGCCCGCAGGTGCATTTTATGGTCAAGAATCGCTTTGGCGAAATCTCGGACTTGTCTCGGGTTGACAACCGCGATTGGTAATTTTGCTTGGGCACAGGCGAGAAGCAAGGGTTGCTCGAGTCCGCCAGTGCTTTCGCAGGTGATGAGCGTGGGTTTGGCTTTCCTGGCGTATGTCAGGAATTTCTTGATCCCAGCAGGGTTATTCTCAAACTCGAGAATCTCGCCTGTGACGAGGTTAAAACCATCTAACTTTAGTTTACTGATGTCTACGCCAATGAACACCTCTGTTCGCATTTTGACCTCCTGGAACGTGGGTTTCCAACAATCGCCCATCCTTGCAAAGCGAACTCGAGGTTCTTGCAGCGACCCAGCCCCGTTAGGTGGCGTAGTGGGGTCAAGAAGCCGTTCGGACTCGATTGGAAACGGACAGCACGACGATCTTGCTTCGGGACGATCTCAAGGATCAGGGTGCATTGCGATCTATCGTGCTGAGTTCCACTACCAACTTACAAGGTGCATTTTATGGTCAAGAAGCAGCGCCCCTACGTAAAAATGCTGTGTGGTAGGGGTGAAGCTTGTCTTCACCCTTGCAATGACAAGGCGTTGAATCATTGTTTGGTGCATTGATTTACGACTTTGCGGT
>JANLWR010000262.1:0-2973 GCA_031364625.1 Deinococcales bacterium
GGGCAATAGGCTGGCCTCCAAAAATTGCGGTCGGACAAACCTGGTATGTCAGCATCGAAAAGCTTGGCGATTGGTTGGTCACGCTGGACGGCAAAGACAGCGACGGCGACCCAATCGGCAAAGCCAAGAATTTAAAAAACCCGAGTGTCGAGAATGTCTTTTTTTATTACGACAAACAAAAAGATTTTGCGAATTTGCTTTTAACCGATGGTAAAATTTCGCAGTTGTGCCAATTTGGGTCTTACGGTGTGACCGAGTACATCATGACCGGTGCGACCTTTGTCAAAGATTCAACCTCGAGCTTTAAACCCTACAGTGGTTTTTGTACCGCCGCTTTGGAGGACGGCACAGGTCGTGCAAAACCCGATCTAAACGCGCAAACGACGACTGAACCCACTCCAAAAGACGGTGCTTTGTGGCCCCCCAATCTCGAGGTGGGGCAAACCTGGAAGGTCAACATTCCGACCGTTGGTGACTGGACGTTAAAATTAAATGCCAAAGACCAAGACGGCGACCCATACGGGCAAGCCCTAAGCGCAAACTCGAGTTTGGACGCTTATTTTTACTGGGTTTCGGACAGCCGCAACGCCGTGTTGCAAATGACCGATGGCGTCAGTATTTGGGGTTGCGTGTTTCCTGAAGTAGGTTTGAATGGTCAGACCCTAAGCGGTGAGGCGGTCTATCAAAAAGACAAAAACACTCAAACTGTATTGCTCAACCAAACTTGCACTGCCGAATTGATCGGTGGTCCAAGCATCATCAAAGCCACCACTGGTACAACACCGCCGACCTCGAGCAACATCAAGCTTTCCTGGCCACCGAATATTGAGGTGGGTCAAGTTTGGAAAGTCCAAATTGGAACGCAAATTTATGACATCAACCTTACAAAATTACTGGCAAATGTACCCACTGGCATTGCCAAAAATGGCAAAACGAGTTTGGACGTATTTTTCTTTTTCTCGAGCCAGGAAAACCGTGCGATTCTCGAGTTGAGCGGAACGTATTCGCAAATTGTCTGCAATTTTGAAATCAAGGGCATTGCGGGCGCGAGTCTGACTGGGGTGGGTTCGTTTCGGGTGGACAAGAACAAAGCCTACACGCCGTTAAAAGACAAATGCGTGGCGACCTTGATCAGTCTTAAATCCGCAAACTCGAGTGTCACGCTTCAAACCATGCTCGAGAGGTACGGCTTGAACTTAGGATTTGGCATTTAATAACATCCCGATTTCGTGGCGAGGGTGAACACAAGGTTTACCCCTACATCACAACGTTTTTTCGTAGGGGCGCTGCTTCTTGACCATAAAACGCACCTGGCGGGCATGGTCGCTTGCTGCGCCTTGCATTTACGGATTTTATTTCGGGACAGTTCCTTAACGTTTTAAAATCCAGTCTCGAGTTTGACTTCTAACGCATCTTGAGCATCAAGTACCGATTGATTTGTAAAATCCTCGAGCAACTTCGTAAACTCGGCAATGGTTGTTTCATTGCCAATGTTTTGCAATGCCCGCTCGAGTTTGGCTTGACGTTTCAGTCTGACCTTCCCGATCACGGCGCGACCCCGTTCGGTCAGGCGCACAAATGTTTGACGTGCATCGCCGACGCTGCGGCTGCGTTCTGCCAGACCATGTTCGACCAGACGATCCACGGCTTTGCTGGCGGCAGGATAAGAGATTCTTAAACCCTGACTGATTGCCCCGATCAACAAACCCGTCCCGTCCACGGGTTCACTCGAGAGCAATTTGAGCGTACGAAGTTGTGCCGCCGTGACCTCCTCGAGATCGCCCAGCACATCCTCGAGCACCCGCCGCGAGTAAATAACCTCGAGAGTCGCCGCAAGGTGCGACAACACCCGATCAAGACGATCTAAGGTGGAAGGTTCAAGTGGATTCATGTCAATTCAGGTGCTCAGATGCTCGAGCCATTTTGGTAAGAATGCGGCGACCACATTGGCGGCTCGTTCGGCGGCAGCCTCGAGAAAGTCCGTGAAACTCATCGGGGCATCGTCTCCTGCGCCGTCCGAAATCACGCGAATCAAAACCATCGGAATCTTATTTTCACTGGCGACCTGCAAGGCGGCAGCGCCCTCCATTTCGACGGCATCGGCTTGAAAGGTATTTTGAATCCAAACGCTTTTTGTTGGGTCAGCCACAAACGCATCGCCAGATGCCACACGACCAAGAATGCTCGGATAACCAAGCTCGAGGGACGCCTGCAATGCCAAATTTGAACCGTTCGGCTCGAGCCGCAAGAAACGCTGCCCATTGTTGAGCGTGCCGACCTCGCCGCCGTTAATTGGCGTAATGTCCACATCCCATTGCACCGCGTCTTTGGCAACGACCACATCCAACCTCGAGACACCGCCCAAACCTCCAGCCACGCCAACGAAAATAATCGCATCGGGTTGATGTTCAGTAATTGCGCGTTGCGTGTTCATGGCAGCCGCGACCTTGCCGACGCCAGTTCCAAGAATAATGATTCCAGGCAGTTTTTTCTCGAGCGGCGCAACCTCAGAACCCATCGCCGCCAACAAAATGATTTTCTTCATTGGCTCGAGACTCCATCAGGAATCCGCACGGTTTCCTGCACAGTCAAGCCTTGCTCGAGTACCTTACGCGCCCAGTATTTGGCGTTTTGCAAATTGTGATCGCGGTAATTGCCGCACTCGAGTTCAGACACCCCAGGAATTGACTGATCAAAATCGCGCACAAACGCCAGCGTTTTCTCGAGCGCCACTCGCACCGTTTCGGGGTTTTGCTCGCCGTCCATGACCATGTAAAACCCAGTGCGGCAACCCATCGGTGAAATGTCAATGATCCCGGTCAAATGATCGCGCAAGTTCCCTGCCAGCAGATGCTCGAGCGTGTGCATCGTGCCAGTGCCCAAAAATTCTTGGTTGGGTTGCGCCAGCCGCAGATCGAACTTGGTGATTGTGTCGCCGCTCGGCGTCAGGTGTCTGCCAGCCACGCGCACGTA
>JANLWR010000681.1:0-14268 GCA_031364625.1 Deinococcales bacterium
GCGGTTTACAAGGGTTTGAAACGCGGCACGGTGGACATTGTGATTGGCACGCACAGGCTGTTAAGTCCCGAACTCGAGTTCAAGAATTTGGGCTTGTTGATTATTGACGAAGAGCACCGTTTTGGCGTGATGCAAAAAGAAAAACTCAAAGCCCTGAAAAGCGGCGAAATGTCTTTATCGCAGATCAAAGAAATGGTGATCGAGGGCGAGAAAAAACCCAAAGCCAGAAAAAAAGAAACCGCCCTGGGCGCAGGAATTGCCAGCGCAGCCTCGAGCGTCGCCATGAGTCTCGAGGCGGTCATGGGCAACGTGATTGGGGACAAACCCAAAAGCAATGCCGAAGTTGACCTCAACCCAGAAAACGCGATTGACGTGCTGTCACTCTCCGCCACGCCAATACCGCGCACCTTGTACATGAGCATGGTCGGCTTGCGCGACATGAGCCACATCGCCACACCACCCGCAGGGCGCAAACCGATTCAAACCATGCTCTCGCCGTTCGACCCCGCCACCGTGCGCGAAGCGATCCTGCTCGAGATGGAACGCGGCGGCAAAACCTTTTACATTCATGACCGCGTTGCCAGCATTCAAAACCGCGCCCGTTACATTCAAACCCTCGTGCCAGAAGCCCGCATTGCCGTGGCGCACGGACAGATGGCGGACGACGACATTGAAGAAGTCATGATGGGCTTTGAAATGGGCGCTTACGACGTTTTAATCGCCACCACGATTGTCGAATCGGGGCTGGACATTCCCGAAGCGAACACCATTTTGATCGAACGGTCTGACCGGCTGGGACTGGCGCAACTCTATCAACTGCGCGGACGCGTCGGACGACGGGCGCTCGAGGCATACGCCTACCTGTTCTACCCTCCCAGAATCAGTGAGACCGCCGAACGCCGACTGTGGGCAATCGCCGACCTTGCCGATCTGGGCAGCGGACATTTACTTGCCGAAAAAGACATGGAAATACGCGGCATTGGTAACATTCTGGGCGCAGAACAACACGGGCACATTCAAATGGTTTCGCTCGAGGTCTACACCGAACTGCTGGCGGAAGCCATCGGCAAACTGAAAGGCGATTACAAAGCCCCAGCGCCACGCATGGCAATCGACCTGAAAGTAGACGCGAGGCTCGAGCCGAGTTACATTCCCGAAGAGATGGAACGCATCGAATACTACGGGCGTTTAAGTGAAAGCACCACCCTGGGCGAAGTCTCGAGGGTCGAACGCGAACTGAAATCCAAACACGGCAGCGCCCCGCGAGAAGTGCAAAACTTCTTTGACCTGGCACGGTTGCGGGTCGTGGCGAACAGCAAAGGCGTGATGAGTATCAGTGAAAGCATGACGCAAATCAGCGTCAACTTCGCGCCAAACTCGACGCTGGATTACGACGCGAAAGCCTTACGAAACTCGAGCGTCAAACTGGAAGTCACCAAATACCCGCCAGGGGTGAAACTCGAGAAACGCGGGTTGAAACCAGATGAGTATGCAAAGGTGATACTCGAGATACTGTACGCGTTTGCGTGAGATCAAAACGAGATCATCAAAAACCCCACTCGAGCCAACAAGTTCTTAACTTCGATTCTATTTTGTTGTACGCAAAAACCTTTGAAGCTATACTTCAAATCATGGCAAAAGACATCTACCATTTTGCTGCAAGAACAGCCCTCGAAAAAGAAGGTTGGGTCATCACCAACGACCCGTTGTTCATTACCTTCAAAGAAGTGAACCTCGAGATTGACCTTGGTGCCGAACGCTTAATCGCCGCCGAACGCAACGAAGAGCGAATCGCTGTCGAAATCAAAAGTTTTTTAGGAAAATCCGCCATCAGTGAATTTCACACCGCCCTGGGTCAATACTTAAATTACCGCGCAGCGCTCACCGAATTACAACCCGAACGTCAACTCTACCTCGGAATTCCAAGTGATGCGTACCACTCCTTCTTTCAACTGTCCTTCACCAAAGACGCGTTAAAAACACATCAGATAGCCTTAATTGTTTACAACCCAGCCCTGGAGGTGATTGAAACATGGCAAAAGAACTAAGCAAACAACAACAAGCCATTCATACCGTACTCGAGAAATTCAAACAACCATTCATAGCCGCCCCAGGAGTTGAACGCCAGATTGTACTCGATGACGAAAACCAACACTACCAAGTTTTAAGCTTGGGTTGGAACGAACTGATTCGTACCTTTACGGTACTGGTACACATGGACATTCAAAAAGATTTAATCTGGGTTCAAGTGGACAACACCGAACCTGGAGTGGTTGAAGCTTTACTCGAGTTGGGTATTCCCAAAGAAGAAATTGTGCTTGGCTTTCAAGCACCGTTTAAACGCCCGTTTACAGGTTTTGCCACAGGTGAATAACCCTCGAGAAACGCGGGTTGAAACCAGATGAGTATGCGAAGGTGATTCTCGAGATACTGTATGCGTTTGCGTGAAGAGGAATATAAAAAACGAAATAGCTATTTATCACGCGCTTTTATTTTTTTAGTACAGCCTAAAATGGTCAAAGCCAGAGGCAAGCAGAATAGAATAAACGTATGGAATATGTGAATAAATATACTGTTAATTTTATAGATAGAATCTTTACAAAAACTAATTAATATATCATTATTACAAAATTTATCGATGTGAACTACGTTTGCGATTTCAATCGTACTCCATCTGACTGGAATAAGCCAGTCACTAATAATTGGAAAAGGCTTTAATATGATACCACTTCCAATTAATTGCATTAAAACGATAGAAAATGAAATATAAAGCGCATTTTCGATACTCTTACCACTAACAGAGCTAGCAAATAATCCAGAAAATACTCCAAATATCATAGTAAATAGTCCTAAAATAAGTAGTTTAATAAATTCTACGGCACTAAGTAAATTAATAAACAGCAAACTAGTAATTATTAAAGTGATAAAAAATGATATAAAAATATTTACAAAGTATTTAGATAGGATATAAGATAAAATACTTACCTTAAAAATTCTCTCTCTTTCATAAATCAATCTTTCGCCCACAATATCTTTCTGAGATATAACTAATCCGTAAAGAAAACATAAAAAAGAAAAAATAAATGACTTTCTCTGGATATCAGATCTACTTTCAATAGTGTTCATAATCGAATAATCAGTAAAAACAAACAATTTTAGCAATATGACTGATGAAACAATCAGAAAAAGAATAAATTTAGGGTTATCTTTACTTTTTAGGTTAATTAATCGCAATGATTGCCAAATAAATTGATTCCAAATAGATTTAAATGGTATAGAGCTAAAATTGTTTTTCTTAGGAGTGATTTTGTCCTGCAAATATTTAGTTTTTTGAGGTTTATAGTATTTAGATTGATGATAGTCGTTAGCTAATTTCTCGATTTTACTGAAATTGCCGTTCACAGCAGTAAGAAGTTGGAAAATCGAAACCCAATCTCCTTCTTCGACGTTAAAAAAATCAAAAACCTCATTCGGTTTGCCGAAAAAAACTAAATAACCGCCTTCCGCAAGAACAATGACCTTATCACAATACGAAATAATACTTTGAGTTGCGTGAGTCGTAACTAAAATAGAAGCACTTTCTTTATTTGCGACAGAATTTAATAATGACATTATATCTTTCTCGAGAAGAGGATCTAAACCGCTAGTAGGTTCATCAAGGATAAGAATTTTTGGATTGCAAAGTAATTCGAGTGCAATATTAACTCTTTTTTGTTGTCCACCAGATAATTGAAATATGGGGATTTCAGCTAAAATTTCACCTTTTGAGTTTATGTCAAGTAGTTTAACACTTTTTAAAGCGTTAGCAACTTGATCTTCTAATTCATTTATATCAAGATCTGGTGAAAGTCTAAGCCTAGCATAGTATAGCAAACATTGTTTAGCATTAAGTTTATCATGAAATATTTCATTTTGTGGGACATACCCAACAACACTAGATAACCAAGATTTATTAAGTATGGATTTTCCAATTTCTATAACACCTTTTGTATTTGTAGTATTAGTATTAATAATTGCAGAATTTAAAGTTGATTTTCCACTACCACTAGGACCAATAATTGCCACAACTTCTTTAGCCATAACAGAAAAAGATACTGGCTTAAGATATGTATCCTCGAGCTTATACACTAGTAAATTTTGTGAACTTCCTAGATTCCCATCATTCACTTTAAAATAAAGAATTCCTTTTACAAATTTAAAGCGAGCATTTCCAATTTGAATTATATCGTTGTTAACTAAATAATGACTATCAATTCTTTTTCCATTTACATATGTGCCAAAATGTGAGTTATAATCAGATATTATATACTCATTATTTGAGTATAATTTAATTTTAGCGTGTATCTTTGATATTGTTGGTTGATTTATAGATATAAAATTTCTATGGGCTATATTTTTTCTCCCAAAAACTAATTCATCATTTATTCTTACGCTTTTAACCTCTCTTTTACTTAAATCGACTGTAGTTTCTAAATTTTCATTTAATGAAAATGAAAATAGAATTTTTTCTGCTTTTTTTAAGTTAAAAACATCAAAAAAACTGTTAAAGGTTAATTTATCGTATAAATTAACCTTGATATTCTTTGTTTTAATCTGTGAATAAGAATTTAATTGAACAACTTGAAATTGTTTTTTATCAATTAAAATTCTAAAATGCGTTTTTTCAACATACGGATTATTAATTAACACGTATAATGTTGATTCTATTATTTCAAAGTTAGTTTTTTCATCAAAATTTAGAGTATTTAAACTTTTTACATAATGAAATCTATTTGTAAAGCAAATTTCATTAATCCTTTCATTAATTTCAATCTCAAATGAATCTGTCTCTTTAATCTTTACATTTATAATCATATTTTAATCACCAATTATCTAATTGAGAATATTTCCAGAAATCCGATGCGCTTCGTTCAAAGATTTAACTTGAAAGTAGTCTTTATTCAATTTTTTTAACACTTCATACTTAACTATATCATCAAAAACCACAAAAAATACTTTCAAATTCAATCCATGAGTTAGGTATTTTTTAAAACTTTCTTCAAATTCTCTGAGATTAGTAAAGTCAACATTTTTTCCCAGGTAAAAGATAAAAAATATTGCTTTAGCATTATCTTTTTCTACATAATCTATTGCATAATTTACAATTTCGTTATGAATTATTTCGGTGCTGTCAAATAAGCTAAAATATTTACCAGTTTGTTTTAGTATTTTATCAAAGTATTCTTGATTTGCATAGTTAATATCCGAACCTCTATTTAGTATAATATCTAAATTATTTCCAATACTTGAGTATAGGTGCATAATAATATTTGTATTGCTTTCTATTAAATCGCTTGATATTTGTGAAGCTATAGTAATTATATCATTTATACTTGAATTTAAATTAAGTTTTTCATCAAGCGTATTTATAGATATATCAAATATTTGCACAATCACTATGGTGTCTTCATCAATAAAATCATTTTTCTCCAAATTTAGATTATCAGATGTAATCCTTATTTTATTTTGATTATTGGAGTGAAAAGTAGCATAAACTTTCTCTAAATCTCTTTTAACTGTGTTAGTTATTTTATCTTGAATTTCTTTTTCGGGAAAGTCAATATTTAAATCTTTAAAAGTATTTCCTTGAAGTAATTCCATATAAGTTTTATGCGATTTTTCGCCAAAGATTTTAATTTTTTCAATGTTGAATATTACATTTTGCTCATAGTAATTTTCAAATTCTCTTCCTTCAGCTTTTATCATTAGCGAATACATTGAATCTCTACGAAAATATTTTGTTAAAATAGGCATTATTTCTATTATAAACAAAAAAAGTTTAAAATACCAACTTGTCCAAATCCCCCCTTCTTTTTGATTCAAATATCTATTTGATGCAAACATTCTATCAAGTAAGCCGTTAATTTGCTCATTTTCCTTATTTGATTTTGAGTTAAATTTATTATTTTCTTGTTTTTTAATCTTCAATTCATAATCTTTTACATCTTTCCTACTCTGTTTTATTGAATCAAGATTTTCTTTATAGTATTGTTTTCTTTCTGCTTGGTAGATTTTATCATTATTAAAACGAACCATTACTGGTAGATCTATTCTTGTTCTATTTTCTGTTTCTCGAGTAATATAGTTGCTCATTTTTTGTTCAAAGTCACGAATTTGTTTTTTCTTATCATCTCTTTTTTTGGCATCTTCACTAATTAATACATCTATAGACTTCGAGTCTTGCGTATTTTTTTCGATATTCATTGTTTTCAATGTTTCATCAATCTCTTTTTTGAAAACCTGAAGCTCTATTGGAATACTAAGACCTAAACTTAAAAAAGCCGCAATAATAATTCGTATTACTAAGTGTAAAGGATTCTTATCGTGTGAAAAAATTAATAAAGTTCTATCAAAGGTAAAAATAAATACCGCCCAAAGCAATGCAACTGGCGCTGAAGCCCAAAAATCATTAGTTACATAATTTACGGCTAGTAGTGATGTAAAAAATGCGAATAGACTTGTGACCAGTACAAATACTCCGAGGGCAGATTCCTCCATGATTACAGTGGTATGTTTCTGATAGTCCAGAAGTTTTGGGTTCACACCAGCACTAAAAAGTAAGAAGTTTTGCAATGGATTTGGTTTTTTTATCATTATGAAAAACCCTTCAAGAAAATTGCGAACAAATGCCTGAAAAATTTAAGTGTTTGGATGCTTGAGTCTAACACATAACAATCGGGAATTGTAGATTTTTTGTAAGGCTTGTAAAGTTGTAGAAACGGCGTTTCTTTGATTTTCTTGACCACTTCAGGCAATTCCTCGAGCACCAAATCATTCCGAAAACGCAACACCCGCAACCCTCGAGCTTCTTGCTCATAAGACAGCACCTGTCGGGCTATTCGCGCTTCCAGTGTTTCAGTTCGCACAGCATCGTAAGCTTGGGCTTCAACCGTGTCATGCACTTCACCGTCCAATTCGATCACCAATTTGGCACTGGCACAGTAAAAATCCACAATGTACCGACCAAACGCTTTCTGCCGCAAAAACCGTACCCCCTCGAGATTGCCAGCCCGCAAAAACCGCCACAGGATTTCTTCGGCTGGTGTTGGATTTTGCCGTTGTGCCTTTTGAAGCTCGAGCATGTACGGCGGCGGCGATTTCACAGCAAAATCTTAAACCAAATCCATTGCCTCTACTCGAGATAGCAATTAAACTCCCTTCTCTCTGGCGGAGAGAAGGCGACCCAAGCCCGTCAGGTGCTGTAGTAAGGGTCAAGAAGGCTGGGGATAAGAGGCGAGAAGCTCGTGCCCCTCGAGTTTTTAAGCCCAAAAGCTTTTCAAGTCTCGAGAACAGGTGTTCCCATCAGCGAAACGCACTTGCCCAAATATGAGGTCCTTGTAGGTCAAAGACCGTGATTGCGTTGCCCGCAGCATCAAACGCAACTTGGTATGCGGTCACACTATTGGTGATGACGCCGTTGGAGGTGATGGCTGAGACTTTTACTGGGTTTCCCCAACCGGTGTCTGGCGTGTAGCGTTTCGCCATAAGACCTCCATTCAGACCCCACATGGCGATGGCATTGCCATGTGGGTCAACGGCAATACGAGGGTCAAAACCCTTTTGGGAACTGGCAGTCTGGAGTGCTTGGGGTGTCCCCCAAGCTTGACCGAGGGGGTTGTTGTTTGTCCATATTTCTATGGCAGATGTTGTTAAATTCTCCTGCACCCAGACCGCGATGGCGTTTCCCCCAGCATCAAGGGCAACCCTGCCAAGGTAGCTCTGTTTTGCATTTTCGGTCTTGATTGGCTGGGCTGCACCCCAGCCAGATGAGGGAGTGTAACGATTTGCCCAAACATGATACGTGCCTTGGTTGCCAACCATTTCGATCTGATTCCAGATCGCCATAGCATTGCCTGAGCTATCAACCGAGATGTCGGGCGTGTTCGCCTCGGGCAGTTCGTTTTCAATTGGGAATGCCACGCTCCAACCCAAACCAGGTCGGTAAATGTTCGCCCAAATGCTGTCATTAAGAAGCCAGACGCCTTCGGATTGTATCCAAACCACGTGGGCGTTGCCTTGTGAATCCATTACTATTTTCGGGTTGTTGGCGGTGCCCTTGTTGTTGGTTTCGATCAACTCGGGGGTTGCCCAGCCTATGCTTGGCGAGTACGTGTTAGCCCAGATGTTGGCGCGAGTACCATCATTTTGCGCCCAAACGGCGACGGCGCTGCCGCTTGGATTCATGGCAATCACTGGGTTCACGGCGGTGCGAACGGGTTCGGCGTCGATTTCCTGGGCTTGACTCCAGCCGCTCGAGGGCGTGTAGCGACTGGAAAAAATGTCATTGCGTGCGGCTACAGCCTCCGTTTGACTCCAAACCACAATGGCATGACCTGTCTGATCGAGGGCAACTTGGAGACCACTGCGGTATTTTGGGGTTTGGGTTTCAACTTGCTGGGCGGTATCCCAACCAGTCTCTGGTGTGTAGCGATTTGCCCAGATGTGAGACACAGTTGCGCTTGATTCAACCCAAACCGACACGGCATTGCCAACAGTATCCATGACGATTTGCGGTCCTTGGTGGCTCAAAGAACTTTTGTTGTCGATTTGCTCGATGTTCTGCCATGTTCCATCACGGGTTGTAAAATTCCAACTCGCACCAGCGAAGGCATTGCCTGCCAGGTCGGTCAGTCCAGTCCCCAGGGTTGCCGTGTAGCTGGTTCTCAAGTTGAGTGTTGGGTGGTCAATACCGATGACATTGCCGTTTGAGCTGGAAGTAACGGGGATGGTTTTGTTGTCTTTTACTTGCTTGACTGTGACGTTCAAACCAACCGTGGCTGGTAACAGTTCCTCGCTGAAGGTTGCCGATATTGGAGTTGTGATGTCCACCAGTTTTGCATCCTGCAACGGAACAGTCGCGGCAAGTGTGGGGGCAGTGGTATCAGAACTCGAGCTTCCACCATTGCATCCGACTAAGACCACAACCAAGGCACTGAACACTGTGGTTCGCGCAATTTTCCTTGTTGTTTTCATGCGTCACTCCAGTCTTTAAAACCAACTTCCAACATCAAGTCCGTGACGAGCAATCTCATACCTTCAAATTTCAAATCCTCGAGCGTCTCTCGAGCTTCTCAATATCATGGCGCTGGGTTGGTCATATGTCGGTCACAAAAGCTGTTCTAAGGGACAGGCAGTATGATCTATGGTCAACAGCGGCAAAAAGCACCTGCACTCAAGTTTCAAGAATCTATCAAGTTCCTCGTCTTGGTCTTATGATTTCTCTTGGCGATCACCCAAACTTTCTATCGTCAGAAACTCGAGGTTGTCTTGACTGTCCGTAAACTGGAATTAAACCGACGTAGCCTTCATGGGCATTTTTCATCTGACCTCGATCCTGTGCTCGAGATTGATGCTGGTGACAGCGTGGAATTTGATTTGTTGGATGCACGCTGGTATCTGGAGCGTCCAAATCTGGATGGTTCTGGGATAAAGTTTGAACCCAGAGCTGCGGCGTTGGATTCGGGTCATGCCCTGTGCGGTCCTGTTTTTGTGCGCGGCGCAAAACCTGGCATGACGCTTGCCGTGCGGGTGGATGCCTTGACCCCTGGCGCGTGGGGTTGGCAGGCGGCGGGCGGTTGGCAAAGCGAGATCAACGAACGGCTCGGGTTGACCGAAAACAGAGGTTTTTTTATTTGGGCTATTGACCTTGCGGCTGGACTCGCACGTTTGCCTTTGGGTGCGGCTGTGCCGTTAGCTCCGTTCCTTGGGGTGATGGGTGTCGCACCCGCCGAGGCTGGGAATCATTCGACCAGTCCACCTCGAGTGGTTGGGGGCAATTTGGATTGCCGTGAGTTGGTGGTTGGCAGTACCTTGTTTATACCTATAAAAGTTCCTGGGGCATTGTTCTCGGCGGGTGACGGTCATGCGGCGCAGGGTGATGGTGAATCGTGCGGCACGGCGATTGAATGCCCGATGAAAGCCAAGCTCACCTTTACTTTGCACGATGATTTTGAGCTTCAAAATCCGTATGCCCTGACTCCTGCGGGCGAGATTGCCTTTGGTCTTCACGAAAACCTCTGGGAGGCGACCGCCCAGGCGCTCGAGGGGATGATTGCGATTTTGGTTCGTCGGCACGGGGTTTCTCGGGAAGAGGCGTTTGCACTGGTCAGCGCGGCGGTGGATTTGCGGGTCACGCAGATTGCCAATGGCGTGAATGGGGTTCATGCTTTATTGCGACCTGGTGCAATTCGGTGGCGTGACGGCGAAAAATAATTCCACCAGTATTGGCTTGGTGGTTTCGCAGCCGACAGAGGGCGTTCTGCATGTCTTGGCTCGAGCCGATGAATTGTTGTATGCAGCAAAATCGATTGGACGCAACCGTGTCATCTCGAGCACGGCGGCTTTAAACGCGGGTCGAAATTTACATTCAACTTAAACACCTTGCAATGCCGCTTCCAATTCGTGCTCCTCGAGTTTCAAGATCACGCCGTGTACCAAGAACGTGATGCGAACTTCAGGCGTTAGGTTGGGTCGGGCAAGTTTGATGGCTTCGCGGTACAGCGCCAGTTGACGGTGGTACGCCCGAACCCGTTGCGGTAAGGCTTCGTCTGGAACGTCGTCGGTCTTGTAATCCTCGAGAATCCATTGCCCATTTGGTTCTTGGTAAAGACGGTCAATCAAGCCTTGCCAGGTTGTGCCGTTGCGGGTAAATGCAAATGGCAATTCGGCAAAATCTTGTAGCCGTTCATTTCGGTCTGGGTAAAGCGCCCGATACCGCGTCACCAGCCACCAGGCTCGCTCGAGCATGGTTTGACGTTCATCATCGGAATATGGATGCAAGAGGTACTGGGCGGCAAGCACTTGCTGATGTTGAAGATTGTTCGGCTCGAGGTTTTCAGCTATCGCGTAATGGGTCAGCGTGCCGATCACACGGTCTGATTCTGGAATGCCCATAAATTCAGTCTCGAGCGCGGCGTTTGGGATTTCGTCTGGAATTTCGGTCTCGAGTTCGGTGATGTCGGTCATTTCTGGTTGTTGGGGTGTGCCGCTGGCTTCTGGAGCTTTGCTTGGGGCACGAACGCGGCGGGCGGGGCGGGCAAATCTGGCTTTGGCAAGCGTAGGGTCGGCACTAAACCGAGGCTCGAGCATCACGGCTGCGGGCATCTCGGGTGTCTCGAACAGTTTGACCTCATGGCGTTCCACCACAATTCCTGGCATGGCATCGGGTTTCTCGAGCAACCCAAGTTTATTTAAAAGCGTATCCAGCCAAGCTCGAGGTTTGTTGGTGGTCGAACCGGTCATGATCAGACGGTCTTTGGCGCGGGTTAAAGCGACGTACAACAGCCTGTAACCCTCCCCTTCCGAGCGGCGTTTGAGGTGCTCGAGAATGCTGGTGTAACGAGAAGTGGTCAAACCTTTTTTGGTTCGAGCATTGGGTTTCAGCGCCACCTCACCGTCTGGATGCACCACCAAATCTGGACGCTGCGGGTTCTCACCTCGAGCCAGGTCAAAAACGGCGGTCACCGGAAACTCGAGTCCTTTGCTGGAATGCACGGTCAGCAGTCTCACGGCATCGCCCGCCTCGAGCGGTTCGTCGCTTTCGGCTTCACTTAACCTGGCACGCTCGAGGAAACTGAGGGCGGCGCGGGGGTCACGCAAACCTCGGGCGGCGAGTTGATACAGCAGCCCGTCGAGGTTGGCGGTGGCTTGACGGTTAATCGCAAGCACGCTGTAACCCAGAAAAACCCAGGCATCCTCGAGCAATGTGACCGCATCTTTGGCGTCACGAACAATCTCGAGCAATTCGCGCAGGCGCAAGGTTTCGGGCGCAGATGATTTGCGTAGTCCAACCCGAATGTCGTTTTCATTCCGTAAAATTTCCTCGAGGTGCTGAAGCGGCAAATCAATGCCTGGAATCCTCGAGAGTGCCGAGAGTGCGAAAGCAAACTCTGGGGCGTCGGGAGCGACCAGCCTAGCCCGCAGCAGCGTGATCGCGTCACGGATTTCACGGCGGTCATAATATTTTTGTCCAGCCACCATCAGCATGGGCACACCCTCGAGCGCCAGTGCAAGCTCGAGTGGCGGCAAGGATGTTCTCGAGCGCACCAAGACCGCCATGTCATGCCAGGGCGTGCCAGTAAGGTTGAGTTCGCGCAATCGTCGCGCCAAAAAAGCGGCTTCGGCGTGGCGTCCAGCCTCGAGACTTGTGGCTTCAAAAACGTGCAATTCGGCTCGAGGCTCAAATCCATCTTCGGGTTTGATGCGCCCCGGTTTGACCTCGCTGGGCAAGCCAATCTCGGAAAATTCTGGGAAGAGATTGGCGGACAGGCTCGAGTAAAACGCGCTGAGTGCCACGCCGTGCCTGTAAGTGGTGGTCAGTGGCGCGAGGGTTTTGGCGCGTTGGTAGACATCCAAAAAAGCATTCACATCGGCATCTCGAAAGGCGTAAATACTCTGCTTGGGATCGCCAACCAACAGCACGCGCTCGAGGTTTAAACTTTGAAAAATTTTGGCTTGAAGCGGGTTGACATCCTGAAATTCATCGACCAGCAACACGTTCACCCGTGACCGTACCCGCTCAAGCATGGCGGGGTCGGACAGCAATTCGAGGGTTCGGAGTTCAACATCGGTGGGCGCGAGCGCCCTAGAGGCGAGACGCGAAAGGTACAAATTCAGACTGCCCTCAAACGCCGCCAGCAACGAAACGGTCAGCGCATCGGGTTCAATTCCATCCTCGAAATTTCCTGATCGAAACGGGGCATAAACGCGTTTGTGATGGAGTGCCTCGAGTGCCGCAAGGGTTCGCTCCCAACCAAAGCTTGCCAGCGCCTCACCGCCTGGTGCGTCACGCAATGCGGCTTGAGCCAGCACGCTCGAGGCGGCATCCCTAAAAGTCTCGAGCGATTCGCTCTCATCGAGGTTGCTGAATTCTGGGTCGAGGTTGAGGGCGGGCGAGTTTAAACGCAAGAGTTCCCGAAAAAAGCCGTGAATCGTGGTGATGCTGGCACTGCCAAGTTCACGAAGCGCCACGCGGTACAACTCGAGATTGGCGGGTTTGAAATCCAAATAACTGCCATGCAAAACCACTTCACGTAAACCAGCCCGAAGTCGTTCGCGCAAATCGATTGCCCCAACCCTGGTAAACGTCACTGCCGCAATTCGCCTTGCGGGCGTGAAGCGCAACGCCATCAGATACTCGAGCACCAAGCTGGTGGTTTTTCCCGTTCCAGCCGAAGCCGAACGCACCTCGAGGTTGTTCATATCGCTTCCCTGCACACGTCGCGGTAAGAACAATAACGGCAGTGAAAGCCGCTCGAGGCGCAAATACTGCCGTCTTGTAAGGTTTGATTGGCTTTACTGAGCGCTTTCATGGCTTCTTGAAGACGGCGCTGCGCATACGGTTTATCGAATCCCATGATGCGTTTTGGGGCATGGTTTAAATCCCAAGCCCAGAGCACCACAGGAATATTTTGTGCCAACCAGTAATTCGCGTACCACCATTCGCGGTGTCGGGTGTCGCCCATGTACTCGTCGTAAGCATCGTCAAGGTTTTTCACGACGCGGTACACCTCGACCATTTTAACTTTGCCGCTCGGGTCTTTACGAATTCGCACCCCGTCCAGCACAAACTCGAGGTCATCAATCACGGCTCGGTATCCAAGTTGAATATCGCTGCCATCGGGTCGGCTCGGTACGTTCTCCTGCACCGTCTGCTCGAGTTGCGCCCTGAACTTTGGCGCAAGATTCGCCAGCGTCGCACGGTGCATTTCGGGCGCGACCTCAGCCAAATCTTTGCCTTTGTTCTGCCAAATATTATTGCGTTGCGCCCTCGTCCACCCCTCGAGCAACTCACCCGAAACCAAACCCGCACCTCGCGCTGGCGCGGGAATCAAACCCTCCGCCCAAGCCTTTAAAGCACAGACCGCCACACGCTCGAGTTCGGTGGCTTTGCGCGAAACCCGCACGGCAACCTGATGAACGGCGTTTTGAGGTTCATGCGCGATGGCACTGAGCGCCGCAAGCTCGAGTGGCGAAGCGGTTGGAAAAACCCGTTTTTGATTGTGCTGCTCGAGTTGCACCAGCCTAGGATGAGGTCGCAAACTCGAGCCTCGCTCGGCGCGGGCGTAAGACACCACCAGCAATTCATCGGCTCGGGTGAAGGCGTCGTAAATCTGGGAATCCTCGAGACCATTTAATCTGAACGGAAGTTGGGGTGCGGTTGATGATGGCTCGAGGGTTGGTTCATCAATGTCGAGGTGCTGTAACCCCTCACCCCCGACCCCTCTCCCC
>JANLWR010000686.1:0-9373 GCA_031364625.1 Deinococcales bacterium
TGAACGACATTGCCAAACACTTTGCCACCGCATTTTTGAAGCAAAACCTCTTAAAAGACTCGAGCATGGATCAGTACTTGACCAGCAAATTAAATGGTTTCTTGCCACGCACCACCATTGGTGTGCGCCTCGAGACTGGGAAGTAAGATTTTACAAGTTGAAGGATAAAAATCTCGAGCCACACGTGTAAAGAAGCTAAACTCCCTTCTCCCGCAAGCGGGAGAAGGGTCGGGGATGAGGGTGGCAAGAGTAACTGTTTCTTCTTATGCGACACAGAAAAAACGAATTTTTCAGTGTTAATAACAGACTTACACCCCAAAAAAACCGCCTCGAGAGATTCTCGAGGCGGTAGCGTGGTTGAGGTCAATTAAAGAACTGTAACGTTAACAGCCTGCGGACCTTTGCCGTTCTTGCCCTCTTCGCTCTCGAAGGTCACGCGTTGACCCTCTTCGAGGTTACGGTAGCCCGAACCCTTGATCGCCGAAAAGTGGACGAACAAATCTTTTCCACCCTCGTTTGGCGTGATGAACCCAAAGCCTTTTTCACCGTTGAACCACTTCACTGTACCTTCTGGCATTTGATGCCTTTCCGCACGAACTGCAAAAACAGCGTGCCCAGCCATAACAGACTGGCATTCCCTAACGTGTACCGTTCTGGAATAATAAAACTATAGCACAAGAATTCTAAAATGGTGCATTTAACTTTACTGAATGTATCAATAGTAACGTCAGCACGAGAAGTTTTGAAACTCCTCGAGCTTTGAGGGCGCTATTAACTTGATAGGGTTGCGTCAAACTTTGCTGCTGAAATCTCGAGCTTGTTTATGGCTTTGGCGGTTGCGCTGGCGGTTTGCACTCTGGGATTGAACCCGTAACGTTCAGCATCAGATCGCTTTGAGCTGCCTTGTACCCCAGTGTGGTGGCGGTCAACACACCGTTTACGTACGGCAGAGAATCTCGAACCACAAATGGCAGTTTGAAAATCTTATCGCACAAACGCACAGTCACTTCATTCGGTTCGATCTTGATGATGCTCGAGCCAAGGGTTGGCAGAAAATCTTTTGGTGAAACGAACAAAACCTTGTCGTCAATAAAACCCGCTATGCTCGAGTGCTTGCCATTGAAATTGAGGCAGATGCCATCTGCCAGGGCAGCACCCAACAAGACTGTCCAAATGCTCAGAAATCCGATGATCTGTTTCACAGTTCCTCCCAATGTTCAATCTCGAGTTGCGAATGCCGTATCTTAAACCCCAGATTATTATTGAGCACGATTTTATAAAACCGTACGTCAATCACGTCTCAATTTCAGTTACAATCAATCGGTTTCACTTGGGGAGCAAACATGACCAAACTGGCTGTCGTTCAAATGTCCATGACCAATCATCTCGAGCACAACGTCGAAAAAGCGGTTTCGTTGGTGCGTGATGCCGTATCGCAGGGTGCGAATCTGGTCTTGCTGCCAGAATTATTCGAGAATCTGTACTGGTGTCAGGTGCAGCGCGAACAGTATTTTAGCCTTGCCAACCCGCTCGGGTCGCATCCGTTTATTCCAAGGTTTCAGGCGCTTGCCAAAGAACTGAATGTGGTCTTGCCGATTTCATTTTTTGAACGCGCCAACCACGCGTATTTTAATTCGCTGGTGATGATCGATGCTAGCGGCGAAATGCTTGGGTTGTACCGCAAATCGCACATTCCTGACGGTCCTGGTTACACCGAAAAATACTATTTCAACCCTGGTGACACGGGTTTTAAAGCCTTCCCAACAAACGCTGGAACTGTCGGCGCGGGCATTTGCTGGGATCAGTGGTATCCAGAATCGGCTCGAGCGATGGCATTGCAAGGCGCAGAAATTTTACTGTACCCGACCGCCATTGGCAGCGAACCGGAAAGTGCTGGCACACCCGACACGCGCAATATGTGGCAACGCGTGATGATCGGTCATGCGGTGGCAAATTTATGTTATTTGGGTGCGGCAAACCGTGTTGGCACGGAAACCGTTGAGGGGCTGGAGCAAAGTTATTACGGCTCGAGTTTTATTTGCGATTACACCGGCGAGAAACTGGCTGAAGCGGGTGACAGCGAAGAAACTGTGCTGATTGCAGATTTAGACCTCGAGAAAGCCAAGAATTTCAGGGCTGGTTTCGGTTTTTTCAGGGATCGCCGCCCAGAGTTGTACCAGAGTTTGTTAACGCTTGACGGCAAAACGAGAAGAGTCTAAATAAGAAGCTCGAGCATTTATGGTGCTCGAGCTTTTCTTTGTTCAGGACTGACTCTGTTCAGAAAAATACTTGATTAGACATTCAAAAATCGATGTTCTTTGGGAGCGCATAGCCATGCGCCCCTACTGGTTGGTTTAAGCTTTCGCTGCCTCTTCAAGACGCGGCAAGTATTTTTTGAGTTGAAACCGCACCCGTCCAAGGTTCTGGCTCGAGTCGAGCGTTGCCAGCAAGCTGGTTTCACCGATGGGGGAGAGCAGCACAGGACCCTCTTCAAATTCGACCATGACCTGATTCACGTCGCCTTTGCCAAAAAATTCGGACAGGGCTTGGCTGGCGGCGAAGCTCGAGGTGGCAACCCCACCCAGAAAGTCCAGGTCGATGTCGTAACCTTCGGCGGTGGCACTTTCGATCACAAAACCGTCATGACCGACCAAGGCGGCGCTGGTCAGTCCTTTGATTTGCACGATTTCCTCGAGCAATGTTCTTAAATCCATGTTTATCACCTCTGTTGAAAATTCTTACTCGAGGTCTTGCACGAGTTGTAAAGCCAGGCGTGCCATTTCGATTTGCAAATTGCGCAGGTCAGCGCCGCGCTGGGCGGCAACGGTCAGTGAGTGTTTGCTGCCGACCCGAATCGAGATGACCTCGAAGGCGTCGGTGGTAAAAGCGATTCTGAACAACTGACCGAGACGCAGTTGGGTGCTGGCGTGACTGGTCACCCGTACCAGGCTGGCGGTTTCGGCGGCGAGACCTGCGGGTGATACCACTGCGCCGCCAACACTTTCAATCTCGAGTCCGGCATCGGAAACCAGGGTTGCGGTGACGACATTGGGCATTGAAGCCAAGGATGCCAGCCATTTGACTGCCATTAGCTCAGCACCTCGCGCAGTGATTTCAGTGCCAGAGTGCTCATCAGTCGGGCTTTGCCAATGTTACCGTTTGGCTCGAGGGTCAGGGTCAAGAAAAAGTCGCTGGTGATTTGCACGGTGTAACCGATCAGTTTTTGGCTGATGATTAAAACTTCACTGACGTTTCCAGCGTCTAAACTGCCCTCGTACGCGATGCCTGCATTGCGCAGCAAATTCGAGTGTTCCGCCACGATGCTCGAGAGGTCAAGTTTGCTCTCAGATGAGAATTGTTCAACCAGCAAGCCATCCATGCCGCCAATGGCAGCACCGATTGCGCCATCAACGCTCAAAACCAGGTTTGAAAGGATGTTGTCGAGTTCCACTGTCTTTCAGTCTAACCGAATTTTTATCATTGCTATGTGCGTTTGCGCCTATAAGAAAATTTGATCTTCAGTCCAGCTCGAGCGCAATGCGGTGCGCTCGAGCTGGTTGTCTGAGAAGTCTCTCATTGAATTCTGTATAATTTGATGGTAGCAACAAGCGATTAAGTGCTTCCTCGCTTTCGGTGTAAGCCGCGAGTCTGTTCGTTTGCCGACGGCATCAAGTCTTGCTGTTTCGTTTTTTTGACCTATGCCTTGTACTAGATTTCACGTATGATGGTTGCAGTTCAAATCTGAAGTTTTCCCCTCTCACGTTTTTTCGTCATGTCCCAGATTAAGGAGTAACCAGCAGTGAAGCTTTTCGTCATCGGAGACGTTACCGTTGACCACCTGTACTTCCTCGAGCGCATCCCACGCGCTGGCGAGGAAGCCATGCCTATTCGCTCTACATTGATTCCAGGCGGAGCAGGTGGCAGCCTCGCGTACTATGCAGCCCAACTTGGACATCAGGTCACGCTTGGTGCAAGGGTTGGCAATGACCCATTCCAAGAGGTTGCCTTAAGCAAATTAAAAGCGGTCGGCGTGGATTTGAGCGCCATTCAAAAAGATCAAAACACCCTGACCAGCACCATCACGATCATGGTCACACCCGACGCCGAACGCAGCATGATTAGCGCGGGCGGCGCAAACCGCAACCTCGATGCCGCCGAGCTTCCCAAAAAAGTGATTGAAGATAGCGATGCCATGATTATCAGCGCTTACGCCCTGGTCAGCGGAATGCAGCGCGAATACACGGTCAAAGCCATGCAGATCGCGCAAAAACAAAAAATTCCAATCTTTATCGACCTCGGTACGGGTGCGGTCAACACCGCCGGTACAAAACTGCTCGAGATTGTCAAAAGCGCCGATTACCTTCTCATGAACCAACTCGAGTTGGCACGCATTACCGGACATACCAGCATTTCCGACGCGCTCGAGGGACTGCACGCCCAAGGGGTGCACAATGTCGTGGTGAAGGTCGGTTCGATGGGCGCAATCGTCTGGACGCCCGAAGAATCCGAATTGATCGAAGGTTACGAAATCGACGGCGTTGCCGACAGCACTGGCGCTGGAGACGGTTTTACTGCCGCATTCGCCCACGCGATCTTGCTGGGTTACGACATGAAACGTGCCGCCCAGTACGCCAACGTGGTCGGTGCGCTGGTCGCCACGAATATTGGTGCTCAGAGTGCCAAGATCAACCATCAAGACATTCTCGAGCGGGTCGAAGAACGGTACGGGAAACAATCTTTAATCACCCAGAAACCTGTAGATAGTCCGAAACCAACCAAAGCCCCAAGTAAACCAGTTCAATCCGAAACATTAAAACCCGAACCAGTTAAACCTCAAGCCATGCCCGAACCACTCTTGCCCGAACCCTCAGCCCTGAGCAAACCAGAGGTGGTCAAAGCAGCCCCAATCAAAGAAACGCCAGTCAAGAAAACCCGCGTTAAAGCCAAAGTCTAAACAACAAAAAACCTCGAGCCTGGGCTATGCCAAGGCTCGAGTTTTTTAGATTTAAGAGGATGGGATTTCAGATGTTTTGGGCTGAGCGGTAGAGAGCGTGTAGAGGTAGCTCACAACCAGCAGCATCTCGAGCGCATACACGGCGCGTAAGGTCAGCAAGCGTGGACTTGCGCCAAAGCCGCCAAATGCATCCAAAGCCAGCGTGCCAAGCACCAGCGCCATCAAAACCCAACCAGCCGCTTCTTGTCGTTTAAGAACAAACTGTTTGACTTGCGTCAATTCAATCACCCGCCAATGCTGGGGAAAGTGCTTTGTCGGCGGCTGTTTTCTCGAGCGCAATGAAATAAATCAGCACACCAAAACCGGCTTTGGCGATGATGTCCGCCAGGCTGTAACCAACTTGAAGTCCAACCACACCACTGGCGCTCAGACCACCAAACACGGCGGGCAAGAGGTACGCGAGCGGGTAGAAGCCCCAAGAGAAAATCAGCAACAGTCGCAAGTTGCGAACCAACACCTTGACGTATTCGGGTTGACGATCCAAAGAGTTGCTCAGTTCGCTCCAGAGCACAAACAGAATGTAGACGAACGGAATGGTGCTGATCGTGCCCCAGATCAGACGCGTGGTGTTGTCGCTCGAGACTTCGCCCGGATATCCGGTGGCGATCATCACCACGGCGGCAACCACCAAGCGACCAATCAAGCCTGCCGAGATGTTGCGTGCCAATGCCAGCACCGAGACTGCCTCGACAAGGAGCAGTGGCACGGTCAAAATCCAGTCGGCGTAACGGTAGGCGTCGTTGAACGGAACGCCTGTTGGGTTGTAGACGCCATTGGTAAGGGCATAAGCCTCGTTCCAAGAGTTAAAGATTCGGACGTAATGGTAGCAGGCAACCGCCACCACCAGCGCCGTGACCAGCATTGCGGGTCGGTATTTTTCGGCAAGCGATTGGCGTCCCAGTACAAAAAAAATAAATGATGCACCCATTGTGGCAATGGTGATTGAAAAGAGTTGATAAACCAATCCAAATTGCCCCGAAGTTAACTCAGTTGCTGCCGCAAATGAATTAGACCCAAATAAAACAAATACACTTAACAACATTAGCCATTTTTTCATAATGATCCTCCGTGTTGTTGCAAAAAGTAGAAAAAGTTTAAGCATTTTGAAAAGGCTCGAGCAGCGAATAATGATTTTTGCAGCCAACCTCCAAAGTTTATACAACTTAACCTTATACATGTGAAGTCTGTTACACACTCTAATTTCTGATTTCACTGCAATTGAATGGTAGTCTGAGATTCAATTCATTGATCCAATCTGTATAACCTTTGGGTCGGTAAGCTTCTCGCACAGCTTTGTTTCAAACCGCGTCTCGAGTTCAGTCCAGACTTTGTTGGAGAAATCGGTTTTAACGAACTGGAATTGAATAACGTTCCGATCTCCTGGGCGAACACAAGGTTCGCTACGAAAATCAAAATACGTGATAGCCGTTGATTGATAAAAACAACCCTAACTATTGATGTCAGACTGCAAACTCAATTTCCAAGAACGTTTTAATCCAGCACCGCTCGAGCCAGACGTTTGACGCCCTCTTCAATCTGCTCCACGTTGGGCGTGGCAAACGACAAACGCAAGTAATTGGCTTTTGGATTGCCAGGAAAAAACGGAACTCCAGGCACGTAAATCACGCCGTTGTCCACCGCTTTTTGCACCATGCTCATGGTGTCCACGCCCGCCGCCATTTTGACCCACAAGAACATGCCACCGTCAGGCTTGTTAAACTCGAGCATCCCAGCCGGAAAATGCTCTTCCAGTGCCGCGATCATGGCATGACCTTTCGCGCCGTACGTGCTGCGAATTTTGGGCAGTTGGGCTTGCAGGCGTCCAGTCTCGAGGTAACGCGCCGCAACATGCTGAGAAAAGGTGCTGGTGTGCAAATCGGCGGCTTGTTTGGCAATGGTCACAGGTTGCACCAAACCTTCGGGCAGCAGCATCCAACCCAGCCGTAAACCAGGCGCGACAAATTTAGAGAGTGTTGAAAAGTAACACACCCACTCGCTCGAGCCGTCCACAAAACTGGTCAAACCCACCAGTGGCGGCAGAATTTCGCCACTAAAACGCAACTCGCTGTACGGATCGTCCTCGATTACCAAGACTTGATACCTCACCGCCAGCTCGAGCAATTTCTTGCGCCGCTCGAAGGAGAGGGTCGCGCCGCTCGGGTTGCCAAAGGTTGCCACCGTGTAAATAAATTTGGCACGGCGACCCTCGGTTTGCAACGCCTGTAATTGCTGCTCGAGGTCATCGGGGTTTAAACCATCTGCGTCGATTTCGATGCCGCGCAATTCGGCTTGGTACATTTCAAAGACCTGCACCGCCGCCAAATAGGCGGGGCGTTCGACCAGCACCACATCGCCAGGGTCAACCATAATCTTGGCAATCACATCGATGGCTTGCTGCGAACCCGTGGTGACAATCAAATTGTCGGGTGACAATCCAGGTGCGCCTCGAGACGCCATGATGTCGATCAGATGGTTTTTGAGAACATCGTAACCATCTGTTGGACCGTATTGCAGGGTCGCCTGCGGATTTTGCTCGAACGCACCCAGCGCCGCCTGACGAATGCCCTCGATATCAAACAATTCTGGGGCGGGCAAACCACCCGCGAACGAAATGATGTCCTTGCGCACTGCAACTTTTAAAACTTCACGCACGAACGAGGGCTTGACACCAGACATCCTGCTTGCAAGTGGATAAGACATGCTTTGATTCTACGATGTTTGAAAGCGATTGGTAAAACCCAAATGCAAGGTTGGATTTGAATTCTCGAGCCTCCTAAAAGACATCAAGCCAATTCCTCGAGCATAAGGATTCTCGATCTCTCAATGGCTTTTGAGATTTTGCTTTGAGGCTTTTGGCGATCTGTTATCTCCCAGATGACCAAGTTTCTCGAGCTTTGAAGGCTAAAATGCCAGCATGAAGTTTTTGCTGCGATTCTTGATTTTACTTTTAACACTTGGTTTTGGAACGAACGTTTTTGCACAACTCTCGTACCCTCCAGCCAAATTTGCCAAAGCGTTCAATGCCAAATTGAATAACTCGAGTTTTAAAATTGGAAATGCCAGCATCAAGCTCGAGGTTTTGAATGGTTTGATGACAGGACTGTCTTACGAAGGCGCGAGGGATGATCTGAAAACCGTAGCGCTGGTCATTGCCACCGCGCTCGAGCATCCCGAAAATGCGGCGGGACTTGAAACGAATTTGAAAAACAGCGCCAACCGATTTCGTGACGTTGGTACGGTCACGCCAGGTTTAACGCCAGAAACGGTGCTCGAGTTGCGCTGGGCAAAAACTTTTGTCTTTCGCCTGAACTTAAAACGCTTTTCTGGCTTTGGACCAGACCGCCATGTGATGGGCAAGAGCGGCGTGATGATTCGGGAGTTCAGCGATTTTGAATGCCCGTTTTGCAAGCAGTTGATGCTGCAAACCATGCCAAGTTTAAGATCTAAATTTGTTGAAACTGGCTTGGCGCGTTTTGCCTTTCATCACCTGCCGTTGACCAGCATTCACCCCAAAGCGCTCGAGGCTGGGATTGCCGCCGAATGTGCGGGTGCGCAAGGGAAGTTTTTTGCCTATCACGATTTACTCTTTGCGCTAGGATTAGACGATTTCCAAAATTTGGCACGAACCACGCAACTGAACGTATCCGTTTTTAACCAGTGCCTGAAATCAGCCTCGAGCAAACAGGCTGTGCTGAAAGAAGCGAGCTATGCCGCAAAATTGCAAATCAATGCCACGCCCACCGTGTTCGTTGGACCGTTTAAACTTGTCAACGCGAACGACCTAAACGCTTATGCCAGATACCTGCAAATGGCGAAGGGATTGAAATAATCAGGCTCGAGTTGATTTCGGGGTTTTGGACAATTTACTTTTGCGCTTGATCTTGTCGCGGTACATCAAGGAGTCGGCGTGTTTGTACAAGGCGTCAGCATCCGCGCCGTCTCGAGGGTAAATCGCCAAACCAACGCTGGCACTCACCGTCAAAGTTTCTTGCCCAGAACCAAGACTGATTTTGAGGTTTTGAGTGATGTCTTGACGCAAGTTTTCGCTCGGGGAACTGTCGGTCAAATCTGGCAAGATCAAACAAAATTCGTCGCCACCAAGTCGCGCCACCGTGTCCGAAGCCCGCACAAAACTTTGCAGTTGAACGCCAATATCGCGCAGCAACCTGTCGCCAACATCATGACCCAAACCATCGTTGACGGCTTTAAAACCGTTTAGATCAATAAACAATACCCCAACCAAACTGCCATTGCGGTCTGCCCGGGCAATCGCTTGATGCAAACGGTCATGGTACAAAACACGGTTGGGTAAACCCGTCAAAGAATCGTGAAGCGCTTGATACTCGAGTTTCTGAATCA
>JANLWR010000692.1:0-16445 GCA_031364625.1 Deinococcales bacterium
ACTTCGATCAGTTCGCGTTTGGTTTTGATGTGGCTCGAGTAACTGAAAGCTTCCTTGACCAGTTGATCGTCAAGCACAATGTTGGTTCGCATGATACACCTCTTGATGTGTATGATAATACACAAGCATGATGGTGTCAAACAAATTCGGAATCTCGAGGTAGAAATTTTTAGGATTTGCGCTTCACTTCGCGCTCGAGGATTTCTTTAACGAACGATGGAATATCCTTTTGCAACAAATTCGCTTGGGTTTTGAGTTTTTCAAAAACTTGGACTTCATCACCTTGCCAAACAAGATCAAGACGACGAATTTGACGCATGGCAACATGAGCATAATTTTCTGGATACGCCCAGTAACACGTTATACAAACGGTTTTATCTTTTGTTTTCCAATTTTCACAATGTTCGCAAGACCATGACTTCGCACGGTTTGCCGATCCTGAAAGCAACATAAAATCTTCAACGTTAAGCCCATCACCACCAATTTCAAACGGCACTCGATGGTCTATTTGCAATTCGCGTTCATCTATTGCCTCGAGATAGATAAAGCATTGGCTGCCATGTTCTTTGATGAGGGCAGTTTTGATTTTTTTGGACAATCCTGTCCTACCTGATCCTTTGGTGAACCTCGCTGTGCTTTCATCCCCAAAACGATACGCAGCTATCTTCCGACCATCACTGCCAGTCACACGAAACATTTCAATGGGAATGCCATTTTCTTTGACATCCCGAATTGCCCTTGGTGGATGGTTGTAACCATATTTTTCTTTTAAATCCTGGGTCGTAATAAAATCATGCTCGAGAATATGGTCTATGACGGTTTTCGGACGTTTTGCCGTGACCGAATGACATAAGTCTAGAAATTCCTGTGAAAATTTAGACATAAGCTGTAAGTGCTTCAAAGAGAGCGTATTGTTCAACGTCGGGCAAGATATTTGCAGTTTGTTCTTGGGTCAGTTTATTGACTAGGGCAGGCGATAAATACAAAGACTCAAAAGTGATTTCATTGCGTCCAAGCAAGGTGGCTTGGCTCGAGCGTCCAGCTTCCAATTCGACAAGGCTAAGTTGAAGCGTTTGGGGAAGAGTTTCTCCAAATGTTTTCGCGCCCCTGCGTCCGTCATAACTGACAAGGTAAGAAATATTTCTTGAATTCAATTCCTCGAGTGCGACGACAAAATCTTGGTGGTTGATGCCCGAAAAATAGCGCGAATCTTTTTCCTTGCAGACGCCCTGATACGGCGGGTCGATGTAAACCAAGTCATTGACCGTCGCTTTTTGCAGTGCGTCACGGTAATCGTTTGACGTAAACTTTGCTTTATTTTTGAGCAAAGCAGAAAAACCAAAAATATTATCACGCATGGTTTCTGGTCGAGTTCCAAACCGTCGTTTGTCAGGACTTTGATTAAACAAGCCATTCGTGTTGTAACGCACTGCGCCTTTAACGCATCTTGCCAACAAGTACAAAAAAAGATGCGGGCTTTGAGTACGGTTAAATTCGTCACGAACGTTGTAATAATGTTCTACTGAATCATTCTGATGCTGAAGATTCCAAACTTCTTCATATAAACAAGCCGTCTCGAGCGGTGATTCCACCATTAACCGCAGTAATTCCGCGAGCGGTTTATTGAGGTCATTCACCCAGTAATTCTTTGCAAGCTGTTGTGCCGCCGCCGCGACACTAATCGCCGCCGATCCGCAAAATGGTTCGATCAAACAATCAATATTTCTTGGAAAATACCGCAAAATAACCGCCGCCAGATTGCGTTTGCTTCCTTGATATTGAATTGGATGCGGGATGCTTTTCACAATATGATTATAACAACCCAGGCAACATGTTTTACGCTTCAAGAAAATTTGGCAACACTCGAGCCTTATTTAATCGTCGCTTGAATAAAACTCAAGCACATCTCCTCGCCCGTACTTTCGCCCCAAACGATGTAACGCGGTTTTTGCTGCTCACCGTTTAAGTACGGTTGGTTTTTCTGGCTGTTGTCAAACGTGCAACTGATCCGCACCGTATCGCCTGGGTTCACAATGACTGGGGTTTTCAGCCAGTAAAAACCCTGCCAGTGAAAATCCCAGCGTGGAATCTCGAGCAGGACTTTGCGTTTTTCGGGGTTGTCGGGGTTGATCTCAACTTTAATGTTTTTACCAAGGTAGTGCATGTGCCCAGCAATCCCTCGAATCTCGAGTTGCACGGGTGGCACGGGGTAATCGCAGGAGGTTTTGATTTCACTTCGGTCTCGTGGGGTCAGGTAATCTTGAAGGTTTTTGCGGCATTGCTCGAGAATTCGTCCGTCGCGGCGGCGTTGGTTGCCGCCAGAGTTGTTCAGCGCCAGCACGCGGGCGTAAGCGGCGCTGCGGTTGCAAGGGTCGTTGAGGTTGTTGGGGTAATCGCTTGGGCAGGGAATTTCGACTGGGGCGGTGGGTCCAAAATTTTGCAGGGTTTTGAAGGCTTGTCCAGCGTTCCCAAGCTCGAGCTTAAGCGTGGTTTGGTCTGTGCCAGTGCCGTTAAACAGGTTGTAATGCACTTGCATCAGTAACCTCGAGCCGCCGCGAACTTTGGCGGCAGTGCCAACAGGAAACGCGGTGGCGCTGCTGCCCGGAACCCACGCGCCCAGCAATGGCAGCGAACTCGAGAGTCTGGGTCCTCCGAAGCAGGTGTAGCCTCCTCGAGCGTCATTTTCTTCATGTTCGCGCTGCGTGACTTGTGAAATCATGCTGGCGGGAAGTTCGTAGACCAGCACGTGATGCACAAGTTTGCGGTTTCCTGGCAGGATGTCGTAACCCGTGACAAAACGGTCCGTGTCAAACTTCGGGTCGAGGGTAAAACAACGGTACTCGTCTGAAAGTTGGGCATTGGGCACGAAATCATATCCAGGCTCGAGTTGCAGATCGTTACGGATACTGACGGGAACATCTTTGGACGGCGCACTTTTGGCATCCTCGAGTTTTCCAAGCGGCGCACCAGACCAAGACCAATTCGCCAGAATCGCTATTTCTTCGCTCGAAAGTCCTCGGGTATTGTGAAAGGCTGGGCTTTCACCGCCTGGCATCCACGGTGGCATTCGTTTATCACGGGTGGCAATGTAGACACTGCGCGAGAACTCCACGGCGCTGGCGGCATCGGTCAGTTTGAACGGCGCAATGCCATTCTCGAGATGGCAGGTGACGCAGTTCGCCTCGAGGATCGGTTTGACGTGCTGGTAGTAATTGGGGATGTAATCCAAAAGCGGCGGGATGCTTGAAGTTGCCAGCAACGGACTCGAGGTGTGAGCGTGCAAGCTTCGGGTTTCGCCAGAAACAAACAAATTTCGCACGGCATACGCCGCCGAACCCAGAAGTGCCAATATCAAAATAAACCTGAAAACTCGAGTCACGATTTGCCCTCCTTGGGCGGGGATGACAAGAATTGTACTTCGGATGCGTCAACTTACCGTGAGGGAAATTTGAATCAGGATACCCAGGCTCGAGCAATCTCAGGCACGCGTTCGAGCGCTTCACGTCCAACAATTAATTCTGTCAGGTAGCCCATATGAAGCATGTCAATCATGCGACACAAATAAGATTTCCCACATTCCCACCAGGTAAAATGATCGTGTGAGCCTGCCTTCTATATCTGACGCACAATTCAGCTTGTTTAAACAAGATGTTCTTGAGCAAATCTGGCAACCAACCCATGAAGTACAACCCTTCAAAACCCAACTTCTAAAATGGATTGGTAACAAACAACGTTTTGCTCACGAAATTATTGCGTTTTTCCCAAATGATTACGGAACATATTTCGAGCCATTCGTTGGTAGCGGCGCAGTGCTTGGCACACTTGCACCAAAACACGCTGTCGCAGGTGACATTTTAAAACCTCTAGCCGAAATTTGGCAGATGCTCCGAAGTGACCCAGAACAACTGATTGCCTGGTATGCAGACCGCTGGCAAATTTATCAAGATGGCAATGGCAAAGATGGTTACGAGCAGATCAAAGCGACCTACAATGCCAACCCAAACGCTGCCGATCTGCTATTCCTCTCGAGGTCTTGTTACGGTGGCGTGATCCGATTTCGCAAAGATGGTTATATGAGCACCCCTTGCGGTATTCACGCGCCCATTACACCCGAAGCTTTCCGCAAACGGGTCAAAATTTGGTCTGAACGGGTTCATGGAACAAGTTTTATTCATTCGGATGCAATAACAACAATGCAGCAAGCCGTCAGGAATGACTTGGTATATTGTGACCCGCCTTACGTAGATTCGCAAACCATTCTGTACGGCGCTCAAAATTTCAACCTCGAGCTTCTGTTTCAAGAAATAGAAGCCTGCAAACTGCGCGGCGTCAAAGTGGCACTTTCAATTGATGGAACGAAACGTTCTGGTAATAAAATTTGCAATATTCCAATGCCTAATGGCGTTTTTGAACGCGAGGCTTCGGTCAATTGTGGTCGTTCAATGTTGAGGCGTTTTCAAATGGCTGGCGAAACATTGGAGGCTGAAGAAGTCAGTGATCGTTTGCTGCTGACTTGGTAATTTTTTACCACTCGAGATTCTCGAGTTTCCCCGCGAACACAATTCGTCCATTCTCGAGCCTCAACGCGTGGGTGCTGAGTTTTGGAATATCCTCGGGTCGGTGTGCGACGGTAACAAACTGCGTGCGATCAGCTTCGGATTCGATCAGTTTAAACAACAGGTTTCTCGAGTGTGAGTCGAGGTAATCAAAGGCTTCATCAAGAATCACGATGTCAGGACTTGTGACTAAACTTCTCGCAATCAGCAGTTTTTTCAGTTCGCCGTGCGAAGTCTCGAGCGCCGATTTTTGTGCCAGGTGCACAATCTCGAGTTTTTCGAGCAGTTCGGCAACTCGAGATTTTTGTGCTGGCTCGAGTGGGTACATCCAGCCAACACTGCCAAAAAAACCGCTGGCAACAATCGTTTCGCCGCTTGCGTTCACGCGGTGCCGCACTTGGGTGTCGCTCGAGATTAAACCAATTCGGGCTTGGCGATCCCAGATTGGCATTCGATCCTTTCCAAAGCGTTTGATCGTGCCACCCAGTGCAGGCTCGAGTTCGCCCAATAAAAGTTTGGCAAGCGTACTTTTTCCTGCACCGTTGTGTCCGACAATCGCCCAGTGTTCACCGCTCGAGATGGTCAGGTTGATGTTCTCGAGCACGAGTTTTTTGCTGGGTTCGCCCGACCCGTCGGGCGCAGTTTCGCTGCCGACAGGATTTCCCAGATACACATTGGCATTTTGCACTTCGATCAGTGGCACAGACTTTTTGGAAGCTCGAGTTTGAACTTGACGCGATTTTGTGCTTTGAATTTCTTGAAATTCTTCAACAATTCTGCCCCGCTCGAGTTTTAATTCGTGGGTGGTGAACTCGAGCCTCTCCTCGATTCTGTGGGTGGTGTAAAGCACCGTCAAACCAGCTCGAGCGGCATCGTTAACCACTTGCATCAAGTGTTTTTTGGATTCTGAATCAATACCAGAAAAGCATTCGTCCAGCATCAACACTTTGGGATTGCTCACCAGCGCTCGAGCTAGCAATATCCGCCGCAACTGCCCTTTGCTCATTTCCAACACGGGTTTGTCGCGCAGAGGCTCGAGTTGAAAATCTTGCAGAAGTTCTTGTACTCGAGCCTCTTGTTTTATTGAAAGTTTGGTGTGAACAAAATCGGTCTGCTCGAATCCCGACCGCACGACATCCACGCCCGTGACCCACAACTCGAGTTTGCTGTAACGGTCTTGAAGCTCTGGGCTGACGAACGCAATCTGTTCTTTCGCACCAATTGGGCTTGTGCGTGGTGGGTCGGTCAAAAAATACGTTCGTGTTCCCTCATTCGGGTTGTGCCACAAATCACCGCGCACCAGTTTAAGAAACGAACTTTTACCTGCGCCGTTTGCGCCCAAAATCACCCAACATTGATGCTCGAGCAGCGTGAAGTTGATGTGCTGTAAAACGGGTTTTGCGTTTAAAGAGAGGTTGATGTTGACTAGGGTCACAAGGCGCACAAACAGCAGTTTGACATGTCTGAGCGATTTTAACGCCCGTCACTCGAGCGGGAGATGATCCCGTCACTCGAGCGGTACGGTTTTCTCGAGCTTGATTTTCGTATGCTGTTATCATGTCTTCGCCATCAGTATTTGAAATTTTTAAGGCGTTTGTGCTGGTCGGCGCGAGTGCCTTTGGTGGCGGTGGCAGCGCCCACATTCACAACCACATTGTCACGCGTCGTGGCTGGTTGTCCGAAAGCGAATTTCTCGAGGGTCTCAGTTTAAGCCAGTTGCTGCCAGGTCCTATTTTTGCGAATTTTGCGGCACACATCGGAATGCAGTTGCGCGGAACTCGAGGGGCAATTGCGGCATTTGTTGGCGTGTGCTTGCCTGGAATGCTGGCAATTTTGGTGTTGTCGAGCGCGTATTTTGCGGTTCGGGAATTCTCGAGTCCTGTGGTTACGGGCGCTTTAACGGGCGTGGCGGCGGGTGCGGTGGGCATTTCCTTGGCAACGCTGGCGCGGGTCGCACCGCCCGGTCTGAAATCCATTGGAGCGCCAGTGATTGCGCTGACGGCATTTGTGGCGAACGGTGTGCTTCACTTGCCAATCTTGTGGGTCTTGCTGGTCTTGCTGCCGCTTGGTATTGCCCTGAATTGGAACGTGAAACCCGATGCCTGATTTCTTCACGGTGCTGCTCGAGTTTCTGCGTTACGGCATCCTCAGCTTCGGCGGCGGGGTTGCCATGCTTTCAGAGATGTCGCGCTCCTTGGTGACTGAACGCCATTGGCTGACCACCAGGGAATTCACCGATGGTTTCGCGCTTGGGCAGTTTGTGCCAGGTCCAAACATGCTTGCCATGATGTTTTACGGTTTTCGTGCGGCGGGTTTGGCGGGGGCTTTCGCGGGTTTTCTGGGCATGTTCTTGCCTGGGGCATTGGCTTCGGCGGCACTGGCAAGAGTGTGGGAACGTGTTAAACGCTCAAAATGGTCTTGGGCGATTCGGGCGGCGCTGCTGCCAATTGGTTTGGGACTCTCAATGGGAGGGGTGCTCAGTTTGACCCGTGCCGCATTCTCGAGCTTGAATTTGCAAACGGCGCTGATTGCAGGAATTTTGACATTGCTGGCAGCTTTTTTGATTTACACCAAACGTTTCAGCACCATGCTGGTGATTTTACTGACTGGCTTGGTTGGCGCGTTGTTGCTGCACTGAAATTTGGCGGTTTAAAAACGCCAAACCAAGCGTGCTCAAAAATCCGACGCCAGCAAAGACCACCCACGGCAACCAGGGTAACTCGAGTTGCAAACTGCTCTGGTAGAGCGTACCGCCGACAAGATTGCCCAGTCCTCCACCAAACGCCAACGATAAGGCATTCACGCCAAAATAACTGCCCAATAGTTTTGGGTTGGCGAGTTCGGCAGTCGTGGTTTGCACACTTGGCGTGGCAATCACACCGCCAAAACTCAAGACCACCAAGCTGATCAGAAACAAAACGATGTTGCCAGCAAAAGCCAGACTTCCAATCCCGAGCGCCATGACCCCCATACCGATCACCACGGCTTGCATGGGTTTGACCCTGCCAGCCAGAAACCTCGAGACTGGGTATTGCAAAACCACGCTCATTAAGGCATTCAGGGTGTACACCCAACTGACGGCGTCCTTGGTGTGCGCCGTAGCCACCGCCGCGAGCGAAATGGCGATGCTAAATTGCGACCACATCAACCAGTAACCCATCAAGAACACTGTGAACCAAACAAATCTCGAGTCTTGAAAGACCACGCCTAAGCCCGCCAGGGGTCTACTTGGATTAGTGCTCTCGCTCGAGGTTTTGACGTTGGGCAAGAAAATGCTGGTCAGCAGCAAGGTCAGGACGTAACAGGCGGCGCTGACCAGGGCAACGGTGGTGAAACCAGTTTTAAACAGCAACGTGCCAATCAGCGGTCCAATCGTCATGCCCAAGTTTCCGATCACACCGCCCAGGGCGTAAAACTTGGCGCGGTTGTGGTCTTCGGTCAGGGCGGCGATGGCGGCATTTCGGGGCGCATCGAACAACGCACCGCCCAGGGCAGCCAGCAAACTTGCCAGCATGAGCGTGACAAAATCTCCTGCAAAACCCATCAGGGCAAAACCCAGGCTGCGCACCAACAAACCCGACAAAATCAACACCCGAACGCCCAAACGATCTGCCAGCGCCCCACCGAACACGGTCAAACCTTGCTGCGTAAACTGCCTGACCGCCAAAATCAAACCGATGCTCGAGGCAGCCCACCCCAGGTCGTGGATAAAATGCAAACCGATCATTGGGATGACCATGAAAAACCCGCCCCACATTAAAAAAGTGGCTGCAAGCAGCACGTACAAGGCTCGCGCTCGAGCTGCGAGATTTAATTCTTGCATCGCAGGGTTCACAGTGGTTTTGCCATGAAGTGAGATTACCAGAGCGCTTGATGTATGGACTGTATGCGTTAAAACCTGCGATAGTGTTTGTGTTTTGCCCTCAACCTCGAGCATAATGGTACGAACCACTGTATCGAATGGCTACGAACCACTGTATCGGCTCAGTACGAACCACTGTATCGGATTTGGTACGAACCATCAATAATTTCTCGAGAGGCTTTGATGAAATTTCCTGCCGCGTTGTATCAACTCGATAAAAATTCTTTGATCCCGCTTTACAAGCAATTGCGGGACGCCATCGGTCGAACCTTGCAACATGGGCAGTGGGACGCGGAAACGCCCTTACCCAGCGAACGTGACCTCAGCGAGGCACTGCAACTCTCTCGAGCCACCGTGCGTCAAGCCCTGCAGAGCCTGGAGGCAGACGGTTGGTTGGTGCGACAGCAAGGACGCGGCACATTCCCTGCGCCAGCCAAAGTCGAGCAACCGCTCAGCATGGTCAAAGGGTTTAGCGAAGACATGCGCCAAGCCGGATTTGAAACGACCACCAAACTGATTTCGGGCGTGCTCGAGCCAGCCCTCGGACGCGGCGCTCGGGTGTTAAAAATGACCAAGAACAGCGTCATGGCAGTGACGTTGCGACTGCGGTTTGTTGGACACCAACCCCTGATGCTCGAGCGCACACACCTCAATTACGCGCTTACCCCAGGGATTCTCGAGCAGGATTTGACGGGATCGTTGTACGAGATTTTGAAAGTCAAATATGGTTTAAAGTTCGTTCACGGCGAGGAGATCATTGAAGCCATCAAAGCCGAACCGTGGCTGGCACGGTTGCTGGGCATCAAAAGCGGCGCACCGATTTTGTACACGCAACGCATCATCAGCAACGAAAAAAATCAGGTTTTCGAGTACACCGAACGATTCGCCCGAGCCGACAAAACCAGTTTTAGGGCGACGCTCGAGGGGGATCACACCAAGATTGCCTACAACGACGAGATGAAGGTCAAAAAACCAATCATCAAACCGCCAGTGGCGAAGTGATTTACTTCCCCAACAACCCCGCAAACGCCGCCACTTTCATCTCGAGGTCGGCAGCCCCAAGCTCGAGTTGGATGCTCGGTTTTCGGGCGCGTTTGACAATGTCTTTGCCAAGTTTGGTTTGAAGTGGCGCGTTGGCTGGCGCGAGCGCAATCAATCCAAGAATTTGGGCTTTGCCCTCCAAGAACGCTGCGCCACCCACAGTTTCAGTGTCTGTCTCGAGGGCATCGGGTAATTTCTTACGTCCGAACTCGAGCACTTTTTCGCGTGGCATGTCGCTGGCGTTGACGGCATGAAGCCCAAATTGCTCGAGGAGGGCAATAAAATCTTTCAGTAAAAAATCGGTCTCGAGCAAGCTGGGGTCGCCCACCAAACCGATGCTCGAGAAACCCGCTTTTGCCCAAGTTGGTTCGCTGGGTTTACTCGGTTTTAAACCCGTCTGCATTCGATCCATCGAACGCCGCACCAAGGTCGTGTTTTGCATCATGGCAACACCTAAACGCACGGCAAAACTCGAGGTTTCAGTCGGGTCAAGTCGGGTTGGAATGCTGTGCAGTGCTGGCAGGGAAAACCGCCGTGACAGCATACTCGAGAGATCGACCATCCAGGGGTCTACGGCTTGTCCCAAGTTTGGTTCAGCGCCAGGGTTTAAGTCTGGCACAACGATGGCATCGACCAGTGGCGCTAGCTCGAGTACCCGCCCAACGAACAATTGCACGGTCACGGGTTCGTTTGGCATCAAACGTGAACCTTCCGCCAGTGAATCCTCGAGCGGCAGGCTTGGTTTGATGACTTCCAAGCCAAGATTTGTGAGGAATGCCTCCCACCATGCGCCGTAACGCCGGTATCTTAAAGTATCTGGTAAACCAATTTTCACGGCTGAAGTCTACCTGTTTTGGACGCAATTTACGATTTCAACACGGTCATTGGCTCAGGTGATAGCCTGGGTTTAAGATGACCAGAATTCAAAAAACCCTGATTTTTGCTGCGTTAACCATCTCAAGTTTGCTGCCTGTGGGTGTTGCGCAAAAGTTAAATGTAGTGACCGAAAAATACGTTTTGCAAAACGGTCTGACCGTCATTTTGCACGTCGATCACAGCTTACCCACGGCGGCAGTCAACCTTTGGTTTCGGGTGGGTTCTAAGGACGAACCCGTCATGCGTTCGGGATTCGCGCATTTGTTTGAGCATTTAATGTTCATGGGCACCAAAGCCGCACCCAATTTTGACAAGATCATGGAGGCGGGAGGCGGTAGCAACAACGCCAGCACCAACGCCGATTACACCAACTATTACTCGAGTGGTCCGAGTGCTCAGTTGCCAACCTTGTTGTGGCTCGAGGCAGATCGAATGGCGAATCTGGGCAAAAATATCGATCAGAAAAAACTCGATTTGCAACGCAATGTGGTTTTGAACGAAATGCGTCAGAATGTGCTCGAAACACCTTACGCCCAAGCCGAGGATGCGTTGACCAAATACTTGTACCCGAGTAACCATCCGTATTTTAATCCTGTCATTGGCACTGAAGAGGATTTAAACGCTGCGACGGTGGCGGATGTCAAACGCTTTTTCAACACGTACTACGTGCCAAACAACGCCTCGGTGGTCGTAGCGGGCGATTTTGACCCGAAGAAAATCAAGCCGCTGATCTCGAGTTTGTTTAAAAGCATTCCCAGGGCGTCCGATATTTTGCGCAAACCCGTGCCAGAAGCAAAATTGCTGGCAGTCAAACGCGCAACCTTTGCCGACAATGTCTCCGCACCAAAGGTCATTATGGCGTGGCACAGCCCGCGCCTGTACGGTTATAACGATGCCGAAACCGATTTGCTGGCGCAAGTCTTGGGAATGGGTTACTCGAGTCGCCTGTATCAGAGTTTGGTGGTCAGTGGTCTGGCGGATGATGTCAGCGTTTCCAATATTTCACAGGCGCTGGGTGGGGTCTTTAGCATCGAAGCGATTCCTGCCAGTGGCATCACGCCTGGGAAACTCGAAGCAGCGATTGACAAAAACTTAAAAGAGTTTTTAAAAAAAGGTGTGACTGCCGCAAGTTTGGTGCCGTATGTCCGAGCGCTCGAGACTGGGAAACTCGAAGGTTTGCAAGATTTGGCTGCCAAAGCCGATGCGCTAAACAATTACCAGTTTTACTTGGCTAATCCAAACAGTTTCGCCTTTGACCTCGAGCGCTACCGGAAAGTCACGCCGAAAAGTTTACTCGCCCGTGCCAAACAAGTTCTGAATTTTAACGCTCGAGTGGTGATCAACGTTTTGCCTGCGCCAAGCCGTAATAGCGATGAAGTCAACGTTCCACGTCCGCAAGACACTGCTATCACCGCATTTAAAACCCCAGCCATGACCGAATTCAGTCTCTCGAGCGGCGTCAAAGTCAATTACTGGCAGCGTGCAAACCTGCCCCTGATCTACGTTTCAACGCTGTTTCGTGGCGGCGCAGACCGTGAAAACCAGAATAATGCGGGACGCTCGAGCATCATGACCCAATTGCTCGGTTTGGGGGCTGGAAAACGCAATGCCCAAGCTTTCGAGCAAGCCCTAGGTGGCATTGGCGCGAGTTTTAATACCAGCAGCGATCTGCAATTTTCGACCCTCAGTCTCAGCGTTGCCAGCGCCAACCTGAAGGCGGCACTCGAGTTGTACGGCGATACTTTGCTGCGTCCAAGTTTAAAAGTTTCTAACTTTAAGGAAATCCAACGCGCCAGACTGAGCGAACTGGCAGCCGAAAAAGACGATATCGACACCGTGGCACGCAAAGTTGCCCTGCGCGAGTATTTTGGACGCGATCACCCAGCCGCCAATTCGGTGAATGGCAACATTGTGAGCGTTTCTCGGATGCAGCTTGGCGATGTGATTGGCGAATACAAAACCGTGGTACAACCACAAAATGCGCTTATTTTCGCGGCGGGCAGCTTGAAGCCCAGCGATTTTAAAACTGCGCTCGAAACTGCTTTAAAAGGTTGGAAAAACACCAGCAAATCGCTCGAGACACCCAACTACCCGCAACCCGCCAATCAAATCCAGCGCGTCGTGATCGTTGATCGTCCAGGCTCGAGCCAAACCGCGATTCGTTTTATTTTCCCTGCGCCGCTGGCTGGCGACCCCAGCAGCAACCAACTGGCAAGCCTGAACGTCTTATTGGGTGACACCTTCACCAGCCGTTTGATGCAGAATTTGCGCGAGGACAAAGGTTATACCTACGGCGTGTACTCGAGCTTAAATCAAAACCAAAAAAGTGCTTACTTGCGCGTGGCAACCGATGTCGAAGCCAGCGTGACGGGGGCAAGCCTGCGCGAGTTTTTGAGTGAATTTAAACGCCTCACCCCAGGCGATATCACCCCGGAAGAAGCCAGCAAAACGGCGGCGGTACGGCGTTTCAACACCATCTCGAGCCTTGGAACGCTCGAGGGTCTGGTCGGCACTGCCCAAGATTTATTTGTTCAAGGCAAAACGTTTGCCAGCCTCGGCACAACCCTCGACGAACTCTCCAAATTTGATGCCGCCAGCCTCAACACGCTTGCGCCCAACATGTTGCCGCTCGAGAAGAGTTTGCTCGTGTTGGTGGGCGATAAAAACCTGATTTTGGGACAACTCGAGGGGCTGGGTTTACCGCAACCTGAAGACGCAAGATTTTAAACCAATGATGGACTGGTAGGGTGCGCCGTGATTCACGTGTTCCTGGTGCGCAAGGCGCACCCTACTACAAAATTTCGAGCCTATTTTGCCAGCAAGATGGCGGCGGCAAGCAACAGCGATAAACCCACACCAAACCAACCATTCCTGCCTCCATTGCGGTGTCCCCAGATTCGGATCAGGGCTTGGGCAACGATCAAAACCGCGAAGATTTCTCGAGGGACTTTTCCGACCAGCACTTGGTAAATTAGGGTCAGGGCAAAGACACCCAGCAATCCCAGCGATAGGTATGTGGCAACAGGTTTCACAGGCTCGAGTTTAGCAGGATCAAAAAGCACCGATGTTTCAGGCTTGGCTATATGTGTTCTCAGGCTCGAGTACCTGTGAAGCCCTAAACCCCAAAGAAGCTCCCTCCCCCACGCTTCTCACATCACATTCACCTCTTCACCAGTAGGGGTTCGTAAACTTCAAGCGCGATGGAAGCAACCAAAGATTTTCAAACGTATCTCGAAGCCAGAGGCTCGAGCGAAAGAACCATCCGTGCCTACATTGCCGATGTGACAATGGCACTCGAGTCTGTGCGGGTTTTTGACGCACCCGACCTCGAGAATTACTTGTCCGTGCTGGCAGGTCGTGGCACAGCCAGGGCAACCGTGTCACGAAAGTTGGCGGCGTTGCGGGCATATGGTGATTTCCTTGAATTTGCTGGAAAAGTCGAGCGAAATCCCGCGTTACGGGTCAGCATTCCTCATCGTTCGCCGCGTGTGGCGCAAGAGTCTTATGTGCGCAACCGCAATCAGGCGCTCGGTGAGATCGTTCAGACCACCCAGTTGCGCGTCACCGAAATTGTGATGCTGAACGCTGAGGATGTCAGTTGGCGCGACAATGCCCTGACGCTGCTCTCTGGCGTGCGGGTCAAGCTCGGCGAGGCGAGCCGTGTCTTGCGTTCGTACCTCTCGGGACGTTCACGTGGTCCGTTGTTTCTTTCTGAAACAGGTGACCGCCTCTCGAGCCAACGGGCGCACGATGCGCTCGAGCGTCAAGAGGTGCTCAGTACAATTCATTAGGGCACAATTTATTTAGGGCACAGTATTCATTGGGGCACAATTTATTAGAAAGTTAAGTTAAACTTGTGCTTAATCAAAAACCCTAGCAAATTCATCTACAGCCATAAGAATCAAAAAAGAAAGCGCCCGTGAGGGTTTTTCGTGAAGGAGATTGTGTGCAACCAAAAAACCCTTTTCATTTTGTTTTGACCCTGTTCGCGTTTTTGATGTTGTCGGTGCCCGCATTTGCCCAGGGCAGCACCCCAACTCAACCTGCCGCGACCTGTAAGGAATACACCGCCCTCGGCAAACTTTATTATTCAAAAGCCGACTACCAAGCCGCTTACGTGGTCTTCAGAAATTGCTTGGTGCTCGAGCCTAAAAACACCGATGCGCTGTACAACCTGGCTCGGGTCGAGTTGCACTTGCGACTTTACCAAGCCGCCATCACGCACATGAAAACCTGCATTGATATCGACGGTCAATACTGGCGCTGTTACATCGTGCTGGCTCAAACCTACATGAATCAGTACACCGACTCGAGCGACCGCGCTTTGCAAAAAGGTCAACTCGACGAGGCATTGCGGGTGCTCGATGATGCCGAACGCATTGTGACCACCAACGAAGCCAAAGCGGCGGTCAACAACTTGCGTGGCACAATTTACAAGTACAAAAAAGAACCCGATACCGCCATCAAATTCTTCAAGCAAGCCTTGCAATTTGCGCCCGAAGACCCAACGGTGCTCTTTAACCTCGGTGCGCTTTACTTGCAACAAAACAAATACGATGAGGCGACCGATGTTTTACGTCAGGCGCTCGATTCAAAACCAAGCGACTTCATCACCCAAGCCTTTTACTGCAAAGCGCTGCGTTTGAATGGCAAAACCAATGAAGCCCTTTCGCAGTGCAAACAGGCTTACAACCGTTCCGCCAGCGCCCGCAGGGACGCCTTCGTGGTCGGACAGTACGGCATTGTTCTCTACATCACCAAAGACAAAAACCAAGCCCGTCAGATGCTCGAGTTGGCGGTCAAACTCGACCCACTGACCTACCACGAAAATTATTACTACCTCGGGCGTTTGTACCTCGAGTTGGGGCAAGCCAAGGACTCCAGCGCTCAATTCACCAAAGCGGTTTTGATGGCTCCCGACGAGTACGTCTACTGGTTCTGGTTGGGTCAAGCCAACGAAAGCCTGGGCAAGAAAGACGATGCCTGCACCAATTACGCCAGATCTTTGAAGATCAAAAGCGATTACAAAGACGCGCAGGAAGCAGCTGTAAAGTTAAAGTGCCCGACCACTGCTGGAAGCCGTTAAACCACACCAAAGCAAAAGCCCCCAACGTTGGGGGCTTTTTTTGTTAGGCTGCTCGAGCCATGAAGTTCTTCTTGAAAACTCCAAGTCAAAGTGTGGGCGTGATGCTGTTGGTACTGGTGACTTTGATTTGGGGAACAACCTTTCCTGGCGTCAAAATCGTCACCAAAACACTCTCTCCCGCCGAATTGGTGGCGGCACGTTTTCTGATTTCCGCGCTCTTGTTTGCCCCATTTTTAAAAGGCTCGAGCTTGGCATTGTGGCGTGACGCACTGCCTTTGGGCGCGTTGTTGTTCGTCACTTTTCTGACCCAAGCCATTGGCATTCAAAGCATCTCGAGCGGTAGGGCGGCATTCATCACGGGTTTGAACGTGATTTTCGTGCCGCTTGCCCTGCCATTCTTGGGAAAATCTGTGCCGAAAGTCGCGTTTCTGGCAGCATTTTTGGCATTGGCTGGCATTGGCGTGATGAGCTTTGACGCGCAAACCCTCAAATTTTCGCTCGGTGATCTTTGGACGCTGGGCTGCGCCCTCAGTTACGCAGGTTACGTGCTGCTCCTAGACCGCGTTTCAAGCCGTCACTCGAGTTTGCAGTTGTCTGGTGCTCAAGTGCTGGTGGTTGGGGTTCTGGCTGGCTTGTGGGCGCTGCCAGGGTTACTCGAGCACGGAATTCCCAAAGCATTGTTTGGCTCGAGTTTACTGCCCGTGCTTTACCTCGGTTTGATCGCAGCAGGCTTGACGACCTTGCTGCAAACGACCGCGCAAAAAGCCGTGCCTGTCTTTCAAGCCGCCGTGCTGTACTCGCTCGAGCCAGTCTTTGCAGCCGTTTTTTCGTACTTATGGTTGGGTGAGGTTTTAAATTTGAACGGTTGGATTGGCGCAGGATTGGTTTTGCTCGCCATGATTCTCTCGCAAATCCCAACTCGAGAAACGGTTGTGGAAGCTCGAGAATTGGATGTGGCTTGACTCGAGCGATCACTCCAAAAATTGTGGCACGTGGTAGGGTGCGCCACGCGCACCGTCTTTCA
>JANLWR010000764.1:0-3345 GCA_031364625.1 Deinococcales bacterium
TGCGATTGCGTGAAATGGGAATTGGTTTTGCACCTGGCGATCCAGTGCATAAAATTCGAGGAGTTGGCGGATCAGAATTTGTGTTCAGCAAAAAACTCGAGCGTATTAGCGTTTTTGAACTCGAGCTTCAAGATTTTGATGTTGAGGTCAGCCCCATGAAATACGGGATAGATATGGATGGAATTTTAGGACTTGATTTTTTAACCCAAACCCGAGCGATTATTGATTTGGATGCGTTGACGTTGCGGAACTCGAGATGAACTGATTTGTAATTTCACCGTAAGAATCTGATTTCTTTGCCCATCACCGTCGTGATTTGTGGTGGTGTTTGTGCCACAACCTTCCCACGTTTCAGCACATAACGCCTTGGCGGAACAGTCCGAATCGCATCGTCTTCGCTTGGCACAGACCAGACAATCAAATTCGCCTCAACACCCACCGCCACACCATGCCCCTCGAGTCCATCATGTCCGCGCACATGTTGGTTGTTCCAGACGGCTGCGGCTCGACTCGAGAGCATTGGGAACAAGTGGGCGCGGTCGTCTTGTCCCGACATCAGACCGTAATGCAGCAGCACAAAAGCCGTGTGGAGCGGGTCGCCGCAACCCATCGGATACCAGGGGTCCATCACGCTGTCGTGCCCTGCCGCCACGTTCACGCCAGCCGCCAGCAGTTCTTTCACCCTGGTTAAGCCGCGCCTGATCGGGTAATGGTCAAATCGTCCCTGAAGCACGCTGTTGTCCGGCGGATTGCAAATCACGTGCAAGCCCGCTCGAGCCACGTTTTTAATGATTTTGTCGGCGTAAGCGTTGTTGTACGAGTGCATGGCTGTGGTGTGCGATGCCGCGACGCGCCCAGCCATTTTTAATCGGATGGTTTCGGCTGCCATCGTCTCGAGAAACCGTGATTGTTCATCGTCGGTTTCGTCGCAGTGAATGTCCACGGGCAGACCGTGTTTGTTGGCTAGCTCGAGGGCAAATTTGACGTTTTGCACGCCGTATTCTCGAGTAATTTCGTAATGCGGAATGCCGCCAACCACATCTGCGCCCATTTCGATGGCGCGTTGCATCAGTTCTTCGCCGCCCTCAAAGCTGTAAATGCCAAGTTGAGGAAACGCCACGAGTTGAATGTCAATCAAGTCCCGCACTTCTTCCCGAATCTCGAGCAAGGTTTTCATGGCGGTCAGGTTCGGGTCGCAGACATCCACGTGAGATCGGATGTGGGTCACACCGTGCGCCACAAACCACGGAAGCGCTTTTAAAACTCGAGCGCGAATGTCGGCAGGGGTCAGGCGTTTGACGCGTTCTGCCCAGATTGCGATGCCCTCCCACAACGACCCGCTCGCGTTTGGGCGCGGGTCGCCCTCGGTCAAAATTGCATCCAGATGAATGTGAATCTCGAGAAAACTCGAGCTGACCAGGTTGTTTTCGGCGTCAAGTTCAGTGTTTCCGTGAAGATTCGGCTCGAGCGCCACAATTCGTCCGCCCTCAATGCCAATGTCGGTGGTGTCGTTCCAACCCGTCAACCGCGCATTCTTGATGACTGTTTCCATGAATTAGGCTACAACATTTGCAACCCTCGAGCTTGGGGATGCGGTCATTTGTGTTCAAAGTGAAACCTCGAGCAATCAGAATGTTGTTGCTCTCAAAGTATTTCGCATCCTTAAGGACCAACGCTACCCAGATTGAGCATACCGTTGCCAACCAAGGTTTTTGCTTGCTCGAGGGGCGTGGTCGTGGTGATTAAGGATTTGAAAATCAGCGCCGATGTTTGCTCGGGTCTTGCCTGCCGCCACAGTGCCAAGCCACCTGCCACCAAAGGCGTGGCAAATGAAGTGCCACTGTAGGTTTTGGTCGTGCCATCAGGTGCGCCACTGAGGATGTTCACGCCAGGCGCAGCGATATCCACATACGTTCCTTCGGAACTGAAGTTTGCCACGCCCCAACCCGTTTCCTTGGCAAAAGCGAGTGCTCCCACGGCGACCAGTCCAGTCAAATCAAAAGCGGCTGGATAGTGTCTAAGGCGGAGTTGCCAAAACAGTTGCTTACCTCCATTGTTGCTGCCCTCGTTGCCTGCCGCCGCTGCAATCAACGTTCCCTGACCCACGGCGTACTCGAGAATGGCTTGCATGACATCAACGGGGGTGTCACCGCCCAGACTGAGATTCAAGACCAGTTTCCCTTTGCTGATAGCATTGTTGAGCGCATGGCAAACACCTTGAACAACATCGCTTGCCAGACACTGACCTTCAGAATTGCAGACCTTGATGGGTAAGATGTTGGCTGCTGGAGCAACTCCTAAACTTGTTCCTGCTGCCAAAACTGCCACTGGCGTCCCATGCCCGCTCGGGAAATCATCGTCTGAAGTAAGTTTGTCGTTGACAAAGTTGTAACCCTTTTTCGAGAGCAATCTTGTTCCGAGTTCTGGATGAGGGGATACGCCCGTGTCCAGCACTGCGATGGTTGTGCCCTCGCCGCGAAAGTGATTCTGATGTGCAATTGGAGCGCCGATGGCTTCAAGGGGATTCGCCGCAACGATACCCCAAGCACTTTCTGGGTCTACACCACGAACAATGTTTTCACCCTCGAGTGTTTCGAGGGCTTGACCCAATGGTATACCACCCACGTCAATCTCGCCGAGCACACCTGAACACGCATTTTCGGGCGGTTGAGGTTTAAGTGCAGGCGCTGTCAGAGGGTGGAAGGCTTTCAGCTTGAAACCGTGTCGCGCCAGCAGATTGATGACATCCCCTATTTGGACACCTGGTTTGAAAATGGCGATCAACGTGTTTGGTTTGACATCCCCCAGCACGCCGATGGTGGTACTGAAAGTCAGACTGGCATTTTGCAGCGTCACGGTTTGCGGTCCACCAGGAATGCCAGGTGGAATCTTGAATTTGATAGCGTTCAATCCAATTGAAATCACCTGGGCATTCGCCCCTGCAACCCAAACGGTATTTCCAAAACTCGGCAGGTTAGTTTGCAGGGTTAAGGTCACTTCTTCGCCTCGTGCGGCTCTTTTTACACTGAGCGTCGCGGTTTGGTTCAAATTTTGGATTGAGTTTGGTGTCGGTGTGGACGGGCAACCAACGAACAGTCCGAGCATTCCCAGCACGATCAGTAACAAACGCATAATGAACCTCCATCCAACTTAGACCCTCGAGTTCGAGTACGCTTCTTGGCATGATTCAGAGTTTAGGATTTGAGCCATGAACGCTCCATGAACGGCTTGAAATTTGCTGCCTCAGACCCCCGTCAGCCGTGCTCTGTAGCGTTGTGCCATCTCGAGGTGTCCCGCCCCAGTTAAGATTCGGATTGCTTCCTCGAGTGCATCGTTGTCGCCGCG